>CAZFQW010000622.1:0-2531 GCA_964521225.1 uncultured Roseobacteraceae bacterium | reverse complement strand
CAGGGAAAGAGGAAACATCGGTAAAGTTAACCTCATCAAATACGTTATTCCCTCCTGTAACAAAACGTGCTTGACGGTTAGGTTCAAATTCATGAACACCAAATACCGGGGTAAATGTATACCTTGTTCCGGATGCAGGATATGGAAAGCCAGCGATAGAATAAAAGCCATCTTTATCGGTAATCCCTTTGTAATCTAACTGACTTTTAAGTGGGATTTCTGTACTCCATTGTACACCTTGAAACTCACCATGGTTTCCATTAAAACTCCCATTCGATTTACTAAAATCGTAGGCGAAATTCCCTACTCCTTCGTTGAAGCGCCAATATCCAATAAGACCTTTTTCAGACCCTATAATATATCGGCTAAAGTCTCGTACTATTTCAGTAGAATCCATAGAACGATTCCAAAGACGTACTTCATCAAAGTACCCTGAGAAGCCTAAGTTCCCATTGTCTTTCTGCCCTAATTGAATGGCATTATTATTTGGAGTAACACTCGCTGGAGCTGCAACCGTTGCAGAATCAATAACTGCGGCTGGTCCTGTGCGTTCTTGCACATATAAACGCAATAGTTTGTTTGGCTCATAACTGGCAGTTATATGGAAGAATGTATCGGCATTATGGGTGAAAGGGACACTAACAGTTTGCCCTCCTACTGTAAAACGAACTTGCGAACCACTATAGTTTAAATTGTAATCGTTCCCTTTACTGAATAGGTTTCCACTACCTATCACCTTCGTCCACATCTGAATGGTAAAGCCGTTACTTAGCTCTAAGTTTGAATTTTCTTCATGTGGAATAGATACGTAGGAACTTGCATTGAAGAGCCCACTATGTTGGCCACCAACTTCATCGTCTGGTTCTGCTAAGACGCTAACCCCTTCAACTGCATTACCTCCTTGGTAAGTAATTTGGCCTGAAGTTGTTCCGGTTGGCAAAGCAAAACCAACTCCATTTACAATGTTTACATATTCTATTCGTAAATCATCTGCTAGCCCTTCTGCAAAAATATAATATTCATAAATAACCCCTAATTCAATAAGTTGATCTTGAAAGTTAAAAACATCTCCTGGAACGATTTGAACTAAGGTTGAGTCTTGTGTGGAACCCAGTACTTTTCTATGGATATGAAATCTTCTAATTCGATCTCGAATGCTAGTTAATACATCCCATCGAAGTTCTACATAGTCTGGGTAATAGCCTTTCGATACAAATGGATCATCGGGGAATACTACAGGGAAATATTCAACATCTCCCGCAAAACCTGCAATTTTATATAGTGCTCCTTGAGGGATATGTGTAGAAGAAGTTAGCCCACCACCACCAAAAGTATAGTTAGTGGTGTCTGTTCCTTGAACAACTTGTTTTTGAGCGCCTAAATATCCCATTCGCAAATGAGTAGTATTTTGGGAATACCCTACTACGGAAGAGATTAAACAAACTATGATTAATGGTATATATTTTTTCATAATCTCAGTAATATTTTTTGCCAAACCAGTTATAGTTTAATGATAAAATAGACATATGCATTTTTAGGATGCGTTTGTCCACCCCCCTCGGTTGCCGTGTTTCCTATGAGTGCATGGGAGTGATTCCCTGCAAGTCCTGTTCTATTGGTAGAACCAGCGACATCAGTACCATCAATGACTGTCCCTGAGCCTCCACCATCACCAATATCTGGGAGAGTATGAAAGTGACTGCCACTTGAGTTAGCTTCCAGCGAACCAGACCCATGATTATGTGATTGGAAAGCATCTTCTTGGTAGCTCCCTACATTTCTGCCTGTCGCACCACCTGTGTATAAGGCTGTTCTAGTATTTCCATCAGGATCCGTAGTGTTAGGGTCAACGCCTCTTAAAAAATACCCTTGTAAGTCGGGAACTCGGAAAGTCCCAGCACCATTTGCCCCCCAAGAGGTACCTATGGCAGTAAATAAATTAGCATATTCAGGGTCTGTTATAGAATATGCTACTCCATCACATACTATATACCCTGGTGGAATATTAGATACTGGTCCTCCAAATGGAATGATTGAGCCAGGTTCAACACCGTTATTTGCGAATGTGGCTTTATCAGAATATTTAGCATACGCAACCGTTGGAAGCTTGGTATCGCTAATTACATTGAAAAGCCCTGCATTTTCGATTTCTACTTTTAAAAAGTAATCGTTACGCAAGAAATTCAAATCTCTAAACTCTCCTAAAGTGGCTGTGCCTTCTCCAAGAAGTATCGTAAATACACCGAAACCATCGGTACTCACATTCTGAATTTCTGTGTATTTGGGGGCACCATCAATATGTAATGTGGAACGTACTTGAACGGTTACATTGGTAATTGCAGCCCCTGAATTATCTCGAGCATAACTCTGAAAAGTGAGAGGCTTTTGAGCAAAAGCAACTTGAGCAAGTAAAACAAAAAAAATACTGTATATAAAAATTGGGAACTTCATAAGTTAATTCATGTATTTAATAATGAAAGGCAGTATTTAGAATTCCGTGTATAAGAATTTAGAAGAGCAAGGGAGTTACA
>CAZFQW010000621.1:0-2531 GCA_964521225.1 uncultured Roseobacteraceae bacterium | reverse complement strand
GGAATGTTTCTTTGTCAATTTCAGCCCAAAACGTGCCGTTGTACAGGTAAATGAAATCATGGTTTTTACATAAGCTCCAACGGTTTTTTTCAGCAAACTGTAAGGCGTTTTCAATTGATAAAACCAAATAATGTTTAAGGTTCAATTTTAGTTTATCTAACTGCTTTTGTATATCCTTTGCCTGTTCGCTTCCGGGTGCTGCCTTTTCCAGTTGTTCCCTTAACTTTTTAGCCTTTGGAAACGCTAATACTTCAAAGTCCAACGGCTCAAACCGTTCAATAAGTTGTTGCAATATTTCAGCGTGTGGGGTTGCTGCTTCTTTTTGTTTCTGCTCCAGTTGCTCAGCGTGGTTTATTATAATATCTGAGTTGTTGAGGTTGTTAAATATCGGGTTGATTTTGTTCATTTTTAAAAGTTTATGAAGCATAATTACACGATGTTATAAGGGTTTGCCGTTGTTTTTCCCGTTTAATTGTGTAACTTTGCTTCGTTGAAAAAAAAATTATTTAAAAGGCTGTTTAGTTGATTAACTACCACTATTCAGCCCTTTTTTATTGTTCGACAAATACGCTTTGGCTTCGGCTTCAATTTCAGCGTTTGACTTTTTACGCCCCGCCTTTACATACTCCATTAAATCAGCTCGGGAAAAGTACAGGCGTTTACTTCGCTTCATTACAGGTAATTCGCCTTTTGATACCTTGCTGTACATGGTGGGCACTTTAAGGCTCAAAAACTCGGAAGCTTCCTGAATAGTCAAAAGCTGTTCAGGTTGTTCGGGTTGTTCGGGTTGTTCGGGTTGTGGCTGTTTTTCAATTAACAGGCGTTTCAGTTCGTTTACTTCTTTTGTTAGCATTGTTACCGCACGGGGTAAATCGTTGAAAGTTAAAGTTTCCATAATCACAACAAATTTATATTTAATGTCTGTTGCAAAACAACGGGGTTTATCACACTTAAGTTATTGATATTCAATTGTATAAACTTGAAAACAAGTAAGTACAAGTTTGTACAAGTAGTTTATTATATTTCAGCTATTTTTTTAAGGTTTTTATCGTGGTTATCAATTGCCTTTTTTAAGGTGTTTACATTTACTCGGTGCTTATTCATTAAATACCTAAAATCTCGTATTCCTTTAGCTAAATCCTCCGCTAAAGAAGTAGTTGCAGTAGCTGCCTGCCCTTCGCTGTTTTTATCTATTTCTTCAGGGGTTTTAGTAGTTGAATTAATATTTACTAGCTGCTCCCCTGGGGGTGGTGGTATACTAGTAGTTAATTGCAATAATCGTTGAATAGCTGGTAGGGTAAATTCAATTGGTTCAGAGTAAACTGATTCACTGAATTTGGCGGTTCTGTAATCGTAGTAAACCATGAACCAACAAATAATTAATATTAAAGCCTCATTTATTGCGGTAATAATTGCGAATACTTTAATATTAAAATAAGTCTTCTGAGAAACTGTATCTAGTTGCCCATTCTGCTTTGCGGTTAGTGCCTTTATCCCTTCATTTTTTCCATCTTGCAATTGCTCAATTTCTTTTTGATAATTCAGTATTTGTTTATTCTCTGAACCTGAAAGTAAACCGCCCCATCTATTGACTTTATTTTTATTAATTGCTTCGATTTCGCCCCGTAGAGCTGCCTCTTGTGCGTTATAAATGCGGTTCAGGCTGTCAACACTATTTACTTGTATCTCTTTGAGTTGATTGATGCGGGTGTCTTGTATTGTGTAAAATTGCTTCGCTCCCTCAATAGAACAGAACACTGAACCCGAAAGGAATAAGAACCCTAGCATGGAGGTTATTAAAGGTCATTTACCACTAGCGTAATATTTTACAAATGATTTAGTAAGGAGTAATGACTTGCTCAACTCCCATAATATAAGGGCAATAGAGGCAATAATTATTGATAAAGAGAGTACAACCACTACTTCGTTAATCAATAAATAGATAAAAGTTAATCCCGTAACAATGCTAAATGAGTGAAGGAACAAACGCCCAAATTTAGAAATTTGAAATAAGTCTTTGTTCTCAATGTGGTAGGGTTGATAGCTGAACCGCTCCCTTGCTTTGGCAATAGATTCGTGTTCTTTTTGCTTATCAAAAAAATTTTGGATAGGGTTTTGTAAGTTTGCCATAAGCTAATTTTTTTTAGTTAAGCCCTGTATCACGCTTCCAATTGTGGCAGGGCTTTTTTATGTAATTTTATTTCAATAATTCATCAATAATCTGTTTGGGAACATAAGCGTACCAACCTTTTTTTATTTTAGGTATGCGTTCCCGTTTAATGAGTTCGTAGAGTGCTTTTTCTGAAATACCGTATTTTTCCCGTACCTCCGCAAGGGTGTAACAGTCTGAAAAGTCAAACGATACTAATTCTTCCCATTTGTTCAACTCCTGTTTTTGTTGTTCGGGCGTGGCTTTAATTTCGGGAACTTCATTAAAAAGTTTATCAAGGTCGCAACGTCTTACGATGGTTTTTTTCTCCAGTAGGTTTGTGGCTTTCAATTTTCCCGTATTGATGAGTTTGTAAACGTTC
>CAZFQW010000620.1:0-2532 GCA_964521225.1 uncultured Roseobacteraceae bacterium | reverse complement strand
TTTTTTTAAGGTTGGGCCCCCCCCCCCTTGGCTAGGCAACGAAATTGAGGTAGTCTAAAAGCAGCTCTCCTAAAAGCCCAAAAAACGCAAACAATACTGTCACTCGCCAAGTTCTTCAAGTACATAGTGTTACGATTGCATGAGCATATAATTTAATTGATGCTGAGGTACTTTTTTGATAAATCAAAGCTTAAAGATTTATATCAAAAAGGCTTATATGTAAATAGTTATTATCTATAATTATTTAAATGATATATAAAATATTTATATTAATTTTACTATCACAAATAATTTATAAATTCTCTTAAAGTATGGAAAACGAAAAACACAACGATACTACAGCCCAAGGTAAATGTCCGTTTACTGGCGGTGCTGCAAAACAAAGTGCAGGTGGCGGGACTTCAAACCGTGACTGGTGGCCAAACCTATTGAAGTTAAACATCTTACGTCAACACTCTTCTTTGTCTAACCCATTGGGCGAGGATTTTAACTATGCTGAAGAGTTTAAAAAACTAGATTTAAATGCCGTAAAGAAAGATCTTTATGATTTAATGACAGATTCGAAAGATTGGTGGCCTGCTGACTTTGGTCATTATGGTCCGTTTTTTATTAGAATGGCTTGGCACAGTGCAGGGACTTACCGTATCAGCGATGGCCGCGGCGGAGGAGGCACTGGCGCACAACGTTTTGCCCCTCTAAATAGCTGGCCCGATAACACTAACCTCGATAAAGCCCGCCTCTTACTTTTACCCATCAAACAAAAGTATGGTAACAAAATCTCATGGGCAGACCTTATAATTCTTGCAGGAAACTGCGCCCTTGAATCAATGGGCTTTAAAACCTTTGGCTTCGGTGGTGGCAGAGAAGATATCTGGGAACCAGAAGAAGATATTTACTGGGGTTCGGAAACTGAGATGCTAGGCGTTAACCGATACAAAGGTGAACGTGAATTAGAAAATCCTCTTGCAGCTTCGCACATGGGGCTAATCTATGTAAACCCTGAAGGCCCTGAGGGTAATCCTGACCCAGTTGCAGCAGCACACGACATTCGTGAGACTTTCGGCCGTATGGCTATGAACGACGAAGAAACTGTTGCACTAATTGCTGGTGGGCACACTTTCGGAAAAACACATGGTGCTGCTAACGATGCCGAGTATGTTGAAGCAGAACCAGCAGGAGCAGATATTGAAATGCAAGGGTTGGGTTGGAAAAATAATTACAAGTCAGGCATAGGAAACGATACAATTACAAGTGGTTTAGAAGGTACTTGGACCAAAACGCCTGTGCAATGGAGTAACGATTACTTCGACCACCTATTTGGTTACGAGTGGGAGCTTACTAAAAGCCCTGCGGGTGCTCATCAGTGGAAGCCTAAAGGCGATGCGGGTGCAGGTACTATTCCTGATGCACACGACTCTTCTAAAAGCCATGCACCATTTATGCTTACTACCGACCTTTCTTTGCGCATGGATCCTGCTTACGAGAAAATCTCAAGACGTTTCCACAAAAACCCAGAGGAATTTGCCGATACTTTTGCTAGAGCCTGGTTTAAATTAACGCATCGCGATATGGGACCTCGTTCAAGATACTTAGGCGCAGAAGTTCCTGCTGAAGAATTAATCTGGCAAGATCCGGTACCTGCGGTAAATCACGAATTAGTAAACGATAATGACATTGCCGACCTCAAAGGAAAAATCCTTTCTTCTGGGTTATCAGTATCAGAACTGGTGTCTACTGCTTGGGCTTCGGCTTCAACATTCCGTGGTTCAGATAAAAGAGGTGGTGCCAATGGTGCACGTATCAGATTAGCACCTCAAAAAAATTGGGAAGCAAATAACCCCGCACAACTTGGCAAAGTGTTAGATATTCTTGAAGGCATCCAAAGCGACTTTAACAAAGCGCAATCTGGTAATAAAGGTATTTCTTTAGCTGACTTGATTGTACTAGGTGGATGCGCTGGAGTTGAGCAGGCGGCTAAAAATGCAGGACATGCTGTGGCAGTTCCTTTTACACCGGGTCGTGGCGATGCTTCCCAAGAACAAACTGAGGTAGATTCTTTTGATGCACTTGAGCCAATGGCAGATGGTTTCCGTAACTATAAAAATGCTAAGCACGAGGCCAAAACCGAAGATATGTTAGTAGACAAGGCACAACTGCTTACCTTAACTGCTCCTGAAATGACTGTTTTAGTGGGTGGTTTACGTGTGCTTAACACAAATATCAACAAATTGCAGCATGGTGTTTTTACAAATAACCCGGAGTTGCTTACTAACGATTTCTTCGTGAACTTGCTCGATATAGACACTACTTGGAAACCAACAGGAAAAGAAACTTACGAAGGCCGTAGCCGTTCAACTGGTGAGGTGAAATGGACAGGTACTCGTGTTGACTTAATCTTTGGTTCAAACTCAGAACTTCGCGCAATTGCAGAGGTATATGCTTACCAAGATTCTCAAGAGAAATTTGTGAATGACTTTATTGCTGCTTGGGATAAAGTAATGATGCTAGACCGATACGATGTAAAAGACGAAT
>CAZFQW010000619.1:0-2537 GCA_964521225.1 uncultured Roseobacteraceae bacterium | reverse complement strand
CCAAGAAATCACCTCCGAAGGCTTACGCAGACTTGGCCCAACAATAGAAACTATGGCGAAAGAAGAGCAGCTCGACGCACATAAAATGGCAGTAACCGTTCGCTTGAAAGCACTTAAAAAAAAGGGATAAACCATAATCTGCTAAACATTTTCGGTTGGTGATACCCTCACGCCAGGCGGCTAGTCCACCAACTTAATCTCAAATATCTAGTAATATGGGGGTAAATAAGGAGCTTCTCATAACAAGCTGTTTTATTTAATAAAAGATAAAACAGCTTGTTAATATAGAAAAGCTTTTATTTTATATACCTTTGTAAAACAGAAATGTACAGGGGAAATACAATTTAAAAACAAATATAGGTAGTTTTCAATAAATTTAGTCCCCAATTTATTGCACTACAAAGTAAGTTATGCAACCTTCAAAAGAAGAAATTATTATTCGTAGAGGTACAGCAAATGACATTAAGTCACTTTATTCACTTGTAGAAGAAAATGCAATTCACCACAACTTAGAGCCTTCTGCCGTTCAACTTAATGCAACGCAAATGCTCATTGATTTTACCGGAGAGCGTCCTTCTTTTCTCTTTTTTGTAGCAGAAACCGAGGAAAAAATTGTCGGCGCAGCTATCTACTACTATACTTATTCTACCTTTAAAGGGAAAAGCCTTTATTTAGAAGATTTAATTATTACCAAGGTTTACCGCAGCAAAAGTATAGGCAAACTTTTAATGCAAGTACTTGCAGAAGAAGCCGTGCAAAACGACTCTCAAAAAATGAAATGGCAAGTAGCAGAATTTAATGAAAGAGCAATCAAATTTTATGAAAATAAAATGGATGCAGAGCTAGATAATGATTGGATTAATTGCGAGCTGAATAGAACCCAATTAGAAGAAATCGGAGAGGATATTCTTGAAGAAGAAACAGTATTAGCCTGATTTTCTTCTTGTACTCATATTTTAAGGGATTCATTCTTAAGAATGAATCCCTTTTTTTTGTTGAATTTTTACAAGAAATTCAGCAAAGTTTATATATTATTAAAAACAAAAAACAACTCCGCTGCAATTTGGAGACTTCTGTCATCGTAGCACTGCTGTTCCTCAGGAGTATCATCTGCGTTTTTAGGATCCTCATAATGTAATGAAAACCGTTTTTCTGCGCCCAAAATCAGCGGACATTCTGCTTCTGCTTGTGAGCAGGTCATCAATGCAGCAAAATTTTCTTTAGGGTTTACTACATCGTCATACACTTTTGAAAAGCACTCGAAACCATTTAGCGCTTCATCGAATTTAACCACATAAACAGGATTTTGCGATTCAGCTTTTTGTTTAATGAGCAAGCCCGCTCTTTGTAAAGCAGCAACTGCCCTAGGATTAAACGCAGTAACTTCAGTTCCGCCGGAGAAAGTATTTACACCATCAATTTTAAAAAAGTGGGCAATTACACCTGCCCAAATTTGCCCAAGATGGCGTCTTCTACTATTGTGGGTACAAATAAAATTTAGATTTATTTCCTGGTTATTCTCTCTTTTTGTGTGGATGTAATCCGCAATTTCTAAAAGCAGCTTTTTTCTTTCTGCTGGAATGAACTGTTGCTGGGCTTTTGCCTTTAAAAGATAGTTTTTGACTGCTTTTAACATAAATATTTTTATAGTTTAGAATATGGAAGAGGTTTTAAGAATAGCCGAGTAATGTCATTCATAACATTTTGGTACTCTTCTAGTTTCGTAATGCGTTGCCACTCTGGGTGAGGTCCAAATTTAGACCATGCTTCGGCGTGTGCAGCCTTATCTTCAAAAGCTAGTAAATAGGTGAGGCAAGGCAGTTGGTCGCCTGCAATATTAAACCCGAAAAACACCAACGGAAGCCCGACTTCTTCAAATATTTTGAACTCGCTATCATTAAACATCTTTACCTTTCTTCTGAGGGCATCTTCATTGTGGCTCTCATATATTCTAAGCTCAAAGAGTTTTGCATCGTTAGGGTTTACGAGCTTAGGAAAACCAGAAGTTGATAGAATCAGGCTGATAGATATTTCCTTAAAAGGCATGGCTTCTTCTGAAGCTGTTAGGTAAGGCCTTGCCTCTTTTTGGTACTGCGAATCGCTGACAAAAGCTTCATTTACAGCTTGGTAAGACTGCAAGTTTTCGTAGGGGATAAGCAAGAATATTTTTTTTGGTAATGTCTCGCTTGCTTCTTCAAAAGCACCAACATCGTTCACTCCTTGGCGACCAAGGGCAGGAATTAGGGCATTCTCGAAATAGTTATGTAAAATTTCGGCAGGGACGAAAAACTCTATTTCATACGTTCTAAGTTCATATACCTGGTTTTGTGCATTTACAGAAATAAAACTTAAAAGAGAAAATACAATGAAAAAGAATTGCTGACGCATAATTGTAGGGATTTTAATGAAGGCGAGTGAGTACTTTTTGATTTAATACAGGGCAAAACCTCAACAACTTCGCTCTACCATGCACAGGGCAAAACTAACAAACCTGACTGAAGAGATAGAAGATACTGAATTGTAACCCATCTAACTTT
>CAZFQW010000618.1:0-2543 GCA_964521225.1 uncultured Roseobacteraceae bacterium | reverse complement strand
ATGGAAACGAAAAAGTAGTGTACGGCGAACAAGAGAGTACTGCTGGTGTTGTCGAACTTAAAAGGTTAAAAAATACGGTAAAAGCGTACGGACTTATCGATTCTACGGGTGCACTAGTAGGGCTTCCTGTTTTTAAAGATGGTGATGTGGTCTACAATGCAGAAGAAATTTATTATAACTACAAGTCTAAAAAAGGTATCATCAATAAAATTATCACAGAACAAAGTGATGGTTTTATACAAGGCGAGCGTGTAAAAAAAACGCCTGATAATGAATTGTTTTTAGAAAGTGCTATTTATACTACCTGTAACCTAGCCGACCCTCACTTTGCCATCCGTTCCAAAAAATTAAAGCTGGTACCGGGAAAATATGTGATTTCCGGCCCTTTTAATATGGAAGTAAATAAGGTTCCTACACCGCTAGGTTTTGCCTTAGGGTTATTTCCTTTTACCAATAAAAGGGCTTCTGGTGTACTGATGCCCACTTATGGCGAATCTCAGGATAGAGGATTCTTTTTAAGAGATGGTGGGGTTTATTTGGCCCTCAACGACTATATCGGCACGAAACTCACTGGCGAAATTTATAGCTTAGGAGGTTGGGGAACCACTTTAGATGTAAACTACAAGAAAAGGTATAAATACAACGGTGGATTAAATGTAAGCTACCGAAATGTACAGCGGCAGACCGACGATTTATCACAGTCTAGCACTACAGATTATTGGGTTCGTTGGAACCACTCACCGCAAGCGCGAGGAAGCAGCCGATTTTCGGCGAGTGTAAATGCAGGTAGCTCTAGTTTTAATAGAAACAACTCGCAATCGGTAAGCGATTTCTTAGCGCCTACTTTTAACTCAAATATTAGCTACTCAAAAACTTTTGAAAACACGCCTTTTAGCTTCAACTCTAGTTTAAGGCATAACCAAAATACAATCACCGATATTGTTACTATAAACCCAGAGGCTAGTTTGGCAATGAACAGGGTTTTCCCTTTAGAAAAGCTGAGTACAGAAAAAAACTTCCTCACACAGCTTAGTGTTTCTTACAACGGTAGCTTAAAAGGTAAAGTAACTAACGATCCCAACGACCAAGCCGTTCGGTTTCCTTTTACTGTTGTAGGGCAGCCAGACCCTAACGAAATACAGCTAGACACCATTGACTTTTTTAGGAATTTTGGAACTGTTTTAGGGAATACACGCTATGGGATGACCCACAGAATCCCGATTTCCACCAATTTAACCTTACTGAAACACTTTAATTTAACGCCCTCGCTCAACTACCAAGAAGAGTGGTATCCTAATAGGTATAATTATACTTGGGTAGATTCTTTGAATGCCGTTAAGGTAGATACAATCAACCAACTTTCACGCTCTTATCAGTATAATTTTTCTACAGGAATTACCACCCGAATGTATGCTCTATATTACTTTAAAAACGGGGCTTCCATAAGGCATATGATGACCCCTTCTGTGGGTTATAGTTACCAACCCGATTTTTCGGAGCCTCGGTTTGGATTTTACCAAGAGGTACAAAATAACCAAGAAGGAGGCTCGCAGCTATATCCTATTTTCCAAGGAGGTGGAGTACCTCCAAGAAACAAAAGTAGTGCTCTCAGTTTTGGACTAGACAACCAGTTCGAAATGAAAATAAAACAGAAAAGGGATAGTACAGAGCAAGAAGTGAAAATGCCTTTGTTGCAAAATGCTTCGGTACGTTCATCTTATAATTTTGCGGCCGATTCTTTTCAATTGGCCAATTTTTCTCTTTCTGCCAGAACAACCATCCTGAAGAAAATAAATATCAACGTTTCTGGAACTTTAGACCCTTATGCCTATCAGCCTACTAGTTTTGACCCTGAAACGGGAGAAGCTTCACCTAATTTGCGTAGAACTCCCATTTTAGCATGGCAGCAGGGGCAGGGTGTTGGGAGGCTCACGAATGCTACTTTAAACTTTACTACCAACCTCAGCCCAAACGATTTTAAACGAAAAAGGCAAAAAGTGGCCACACCCGCAGAAGGGGGTACTACAGAAGAAAATGAATCTTTAGTACCCGATGAAAGCCAATTGAATGAGCTAGAAAGGCAAGAACTACAACAAATAACGATGAACCCTCAGCGCTATGTCGATTTCAATATTCCTTGGTCTTTAAACCTAAATTATTCACTGAATTACACAAAAAGTGCTACCAACGAGACACAAATTGTTCAAACTCTGAACTTTAGTGGAGAGTTTAGCTTAACTGAAAAATGGAAAGTAAGTGCCAATAGTGGATACGACTTCGAGAAAAAAGAATTTGCATTCACTACATTTAATATTTTTAGAGATTTACACTGCTGGCAAATGGCTCTTTCTTGGGTTCCTTTTGGGCAACGTCAGTCTTATTCTATTGATATTAGCGTGAAGTCTTCTATCCTTCAAGACCTTAAATTAAGTAAAAGGAATTCTTGGTTTGACCGATAAGCGCCCGTTTACCTCTTAAAAGATACCTTCTACAATGCCTACCGTTTCAATAATTGCAGCGATTTCCGAAAATTATGTAATAGG
>CAZFQW010000617.1:0-2554 GCA_964521225.1 uncultured Roseobacteraceae bacterium | reverse complement strand
AAAAACATAAACTCTACTTTGAATTTGGTTGCATAAAAACGAAGGGAGGACATTTAGATATTAGAAATACCATTAGCAGATATTACTTTTCAGTTGTAATATTGCTTATAACGGTATGGCAATAAAAATAGAAGATATACAATCCCCAATAAATGCTGAAATGAAGAAGTTCGAGCAGAGCTTCAAAAAGGCAATGAAAAGTAATGTAATGTTGCTCGATAATATCATGGGGTATATAGTAAAGAAAAAAGGCAAGCAAATTCGGCCTATCCTTGTGCTGCTCTCGGCAGGCTTGGTCGGCGAAATCCAAGAACCCACCTACCGAGGGGCGGCACTCATAGAACTCCTCCATACCGCCACCTTAGTGCACGACGATGTGGTCGACGACTCGCACTACCGAAGAGGTTTTTTCTCTGTAAATGCACTTTGGAAAAATAAAATTGCCGTTTTAGTAGGCGATTACCTGCTTTCCCGTGGAATGCTTTTAGCCATAGACAATGGTGATTTTGACCTGCTTAAAATAGTTTCGAGGGCAGTTCGCGAAATTATTGAAGGTGAATTGCTGCAATCTGAAAAAGCCCGCCGTTTAGATATTACCGAAGAGATTTACTTTGAAATTATCCGTCAGAAAACGGCTACTTTAATTGCTTCATGCTGTGGTGTAGGGGCAAGCTCTGCGGGCGCGCCCAAAGATGTAGTGGAAAATATGCATCTCTTTGGCGAAAAAACAGGAATAGCTTTCCAAATTAAAGACGACCTTTTCGACTACGGCGATGTTTCCATTGGGAAACCTAGGGGGCTTGACATCAAAGCAAAAAAGATGACCCTTCCTCTTATTTATGCGCTTAGTAAGGCTTCTAAAAGCGAAAAAAGGAAAATTATCTATATCATTAAAAAACAAAGCGATAAGCCCGATAAGGTAAAAGAAGTAATAGATTTTGTGAAAAGAAACGGAGGGATTGAATATGCCACCGAGGTAATGCACCGCTATGTGAAGGAGGCACGGGAAATTGTTGCTCCCTTTCCTAAATCTGAGTACAAAACCTCGCTCGATATGCTAATTACCTTTGTAATTGAGCGTAAAAAGTAGGGTTATAATTCTCACACTGCCTCTACATCATCCCCTAAAACAAATTTAAAGGAAAGGCTGAGGAATAGCGTGAGGATAATGGAAAGAGTAACGATAGATACTAAAATGAGTTGTACCCTTGTATTAATCGCAAATTTTTTCTTGATAGCTCGTTTGTTAACTGCCTGAATTCGTTCGCTAATTTCTCTAATGTTAGCTTTTAAGGTAGGCGCAATACCACTTACCGAAGACTGAAAACCTAACTCTTGGTCAATCTCAACAATCTTAATTAAGTTTTTATAATATCTGTTTAGCAAACTGGTGAGCCTTGTCTTTTTGAAATCACTGAAATTATTAGAAGCAAATATTTTGTCACGAAGTTCAGTTGTGAGGCTTACCACCTGAAACACATAAGCCGTATCGCCTCGTAGCAAATAGTCTTTTTCATTTCTTCGGAGTGATAGTATTAGTTCTCTTTCGTTGATCAGCGTTGACTCTACCTCTCTAATTTGCCTTCGCATCTCTCCTATTAACCCTTGGTCTTTAAAGCCTTTTTCTTTTACAAGCAGCCAACTTTTTTCGTATTTCTTTTTGTAGTCGGTTAACTGTAATTCTAGCCTTTCCAGGTCGTTGGTCATTTCAAGAATTTCAGCTCCTTTTTCGTTTTTTATTTGGGCGATTGTTTCAAGTGCATTGGCGATTATTTCTTCGTGATTGGCAATAGACGCACTACTTCCTGTGAGGTAAAAGTTCTCATCGTTCATTTCGTAAGCAAAAAACTGCTGCCCTATTCGCAAACCATCTAAAATTTGATTATAAAGTCTATTCACCTCAGAAGTAGCATTATCTACACTTTCTAAGTCTCTAAACAAGAAAAAACTTGTTGTGGATACCGCAAACGAAATGGTAGAATACACAAAGAAGGCAACTAAAATTCTTTCTTTTACCGAGTTAAACTTCATATTCTGACTTTAGTAAACATGAGTGTTCATTTAAATTGAGAAAAATAATCTCATTATCGAGTATTTATGGCAAATTATTATGCTGCCGATTGCACTTTGCCGCTTGTAAGTAAATGTTTAATTTTAGATTACAAATAACAAATTGCTAAAACACTCATTTCGAGCACTTTACTTCATAAGTAAATTGTACTTAATTTCGTCTAAGCACCTAAATATATTTAAATTAAAGAATAAAAATATTGAAAGCGAAAAAACAAACCGTCGCCACTGCTACACTAAATTAGGGATTACTTTAAAGAATTGTATGTTTCAACTATTAAATTACTAAATGTTTCCCAATTATTATTGGCTTTAAAGTTTTTGATATTTTCGCTGATTTTACTTATCTCGGTATTACTCTCAAATAGCTGTTCTATAGACCGAACCACTTCGCTTACGTTGGGTTCTTTGGCAATAATGCCGATTTGATGCGGCTCAATCATTTCTTTGAGCCCGCCGGTATTGGTAACTACCACGGGCAAAT
>CAZFQW010000616.1:0-2555 GCA_964521225.1 uncultured Roseobacteraceae bacterium | reverse complement strand
AATGATAGCTAAAAACCTTATAGGTGTTTTACTTAAAATTAATTCTACCCAAGCAGCTACTTAGGTTGAAGTTTTTAATTCGTTTTTCGGCTAAGAAGTTTGTGATGCTTTGCCAAATATTATTGACCTTCACAATGAAGGTAAGCCATACCGATAGACTTTTGTAAAAGTAGGGAATACGGTGTACAGATAGTAACTACGTAAAGAATAAAATAAGCCATTCTTTAGCAGCGGTAGTTTATAGGCAAATACAGCAAAGAGTAACAAAATATCTTTTAGAAACTATTAAATTGATACCCTCTACTTACACCAATCATACAACATTATAAGTAAGATGAAACCACAATACAGTATTTTATTTTTAACCTTCTTTACCTTATTGGGCTGCACGCGCGAAATTCCTGAGGGAGCGCCTCGGTTAATGGCGAAGTATCAACAAAAATACCGCCCTCAATACCATTTTTCGCCCCCCGAACAATGGATGAACGACCCTAACGGAATGGTGTACTACGAGGGCGAGTACCACCTTTTTTATCAGCATTACCCCGATAGTAACGTTTGGGGGCCTATGCATTGGGGGCATGCTGTGAGCAAAGATTTAGTCCGTTGGGAAAACCTTCCTATTGCCTTATACCCTGATGAACTCGGGTATATTTTCTCGGGCAGCGCAGTGGTCGACTGGGAAAATACGGCAGGTTTTAGTGCAGATGAAAACCCCGCTTTGGTGGCTGTTTATACTTACCATAATATGGAGAAAGAAAAGGCAGGAGCGGCCGATTACCAATCGCAAGGAATTGCTTACAGTACCGATAAAGGCAGAACATGGACAAAATATGAAGGCAATCCCGTTTTAGCCAATCAGGGAATCAAAGATTTTAGAGACCCGAAAGTGATTTGGCATGAACCTACCCAAAAATGGATTATGACTTTGGCTGTTTTAGATCACATTAGCTTTTACTCTTCAACCAACCTTAAAACATGGAATTTTGAAAGCGATTTTGGCTTAAATTGGGGGGCGCACAGAGGTGTATGGGAATGCCCCGACCTTTTCCCTCTAAAAGTAGAAGGAACACAGCAAGAACAATGGGTACTTTTAGTAAGTATCGGTAGCGGCGGACTAAACGGAGGCTCTGCTACACAGTATTTTGTAGGCGATTTCGATGGAAATTCTTTTAAACTGAATGATACTTTCCAGCAATATTTGAAACGAAACGAAGCGCTTGCAACAGACACCACACAGGTAGTTGAAAAAGCCGTTTGGCTCGATTACGGCTCCGATAATTATGCGGGCGTTACGTGGTCGGGCATCCCCCCAAAAGATGGCAGACGAATTTTTATGGGTTGGATGTCGAATTGGCAATATGCGCAAATAGTACCCACTTACGATTGGCGCAGCACCATGACCTTGCCCAGAGAACTTAAACTTTTGCCCGACTATACTTTGCTACAAGAGCCCGTGAATGAGCTTAGAAATTTAATGGCAAACGCAAGAGCTATCCCCGAAATAGCACTCGATACTACATTTCAGGTAGTGAACTTAGTTTCGACCAACCATATTCAGTTCAACCTAGCAATGAACAGCGCAAACCAATTTGAGCTCACCCTAGAAAATGATACTGAAAATATACGTTTGATTATCAACAAGGCAGAACAACAAATAACAGTCGATAGAACTCTTTCGGGCGCAACAGATTTCCACCCTGATTTTGGAAAAAAGCACCATGCCCCTATAAAAATAAATGGCAACATCACCTCAGTTGAAATATTTACCGATAATTCTTCTGTAGAAATATTTGTAAATGGGGGAGAATATGTTTTTACCGATTTAATTTTCCCTAGGCAGTATTACAACAAACTAGCAATGCAATCGGATGGAGATACCAAAGCAAGCAGCTTTATCTACCATACCGTAAATAGTATTTGGGTTGAGTGAGGTGTTTTTTTTAGGGAGCCTTCTGAAGTTAATAGAAAAATCTCCTATTTAAAGTCAATTGATTTACCTACCCTACATTCATAAAAAAGCAGTAAATTATCAAATCATCCCTACAAAAAATAAGACAAATGAAAGACTTAAAAAAAGAAGATATTGAACAAGAAGTATTTGATTTATACGACGATTATGCTCACAATAAATTAAATCGCCGACAATTTGTTGAAAAGCTTTCCAAATATGCTATTGGCGGAGTTACCGTCTCTGCTTTATTGAGTTTCATTACACCCAATTATGTAGATTCTATCACCGTAAAGCAAGAAGACCCTCGCTTAGATTCTGGTTTTATCAATTACGACTCGCCCAAAGGAGGTGGAAGTATCAAGGGGCTATTATCAAAACCAAAAGGAGCGAAAGGGAAGCTGCCGGGCATTGTAGTCGTCCACGAAAACCGAGGGCTTAATCCTTATATCGAAGATGTTGGAAGAAGAGGCGCACTAGATGGGTTTATCACCTTGGCACCCGATGCTTTAACACCACTAGGCGGCTACCCCGGTAACGATGACGAAGGCCGTACCCTACAGAGAGAAAGAAATCGTAACGAAATGTTAGAAGATTTT
The DNA here is from genome assembly GCA_964521225.1 of uncultured Roseobacteraceae bacterium. Classification (GTDB taxonomy): domain Bacteria; phylum Bacteroidota; class Bacteroidia; order Cytophagales; family Flammeovirgaceae; genus CAYUJH01. Next base: position 5 of record CAZFQW010000616.1, on the reverse strand, counting down.
ATAGC
>CAZFQW010000615.1:0-2559 GCA_964521225.1 uncultured Roseobacteraceae bacterium | reverse complement strand
ACTTCTAAATTGTTATAAGTCGATTTCATTTTTGAGGCAAAGGGTAAATCGACACGTTCTGTAACGGGTAGCGCGTCCATATCGGCCCTGAGTGCAAGTACAGGCCCTGGCTTCCCCCCTTTTAAAATGCCTACAACACCCGTTTTGGCAACTCCTGTGGTTACTTCTATACCCAACGATTTTAAATGGGCAGTAATTTTTTCGGCAGTTTTAAACTCTCGGTTCGAAAGTTCTGGATTTTCATGGAAATCTCTCCTCCATTCCACTACTTTATCCTTAATTTCCGCTGTCATTTTATCTACTTCTTTGTAGAAATTATCGGCTTGTGCGGTAGCCGAATTAAATTTTAGTGAGCAGCACAAAATAATTGCTGCTGAGAGTAGTAAAGTATTCTCATTGTGGTTTTAGGTTAAATTAAAGTAATTAGCTTTGATAGATTTTTTAAGAACCTTTTTTAAAGATAGGTTCCTTCATGTTATTAAACTAACAAATCAGAATTTCATGGAAAACAATATTCATATTTTATTGGTTGACTGCCCCGACGAAAAAGGCTTGGTTTACAAGGTAACCGATACTATTTTCCGCAATCAGCTTAATATTCTTAAAAATGATGAGTTTGTAGAGCAAGAAAAAAAGCATTTTTATATGCGTACAGAATTTTCTGGCGATTTTGAAGAAGCACAACTCATTTACGATTTACGCAATATTTTGCCCTCTCCCGCTAACCTGAAACTTTCTACCAATCAGAGAAAAGACATTGTAATTCTTGCCACAAAAGAGCACCACTGCTTAGGCGATTTACTGCTCAGGCATCATTTCGGAGAACTTAATGCGAACATTAAAGCTGTAATTAGTAACTACGATAGCCTACAAAATTTCACAGAAAAGTTTGAGATTCCATTCCATACCGTAAGCCACGAGGGGAAAACAAGGGAAGAGCACGAAGTAGAAATTTTAAAACTTATCGGGACGTACAATCCAGCGTATTTAGTACTTGCCAAATACATGAGGATACTAAACCAAGGTTTTGTGGCGCACTTCCCTCATAGAATTGTAAATATCCATCATTCTTTTTTACCCGCTTTTATTGGAGCAAACCCTTATAAAAAAGCTTACGAAAGAGGAGTGAAAATTATTGGTGCAACTGCCCATTTTGTAAACGAAAACCTCGACGAAGGGCCAATCATCGAACAAAATGTAATTCGGGTGGATCACTCTCAGAATGCAAAAGACATGGCAAAAGCAGGGCGAGAGGTGGAGCGGAATGTATTGGCACGTTCCTTACAGCTTGTTTTTCAAGATAAAGTTTTTGTGAATGGCAATAAAACTGTCATCTTAGAATAAGAAGTAGCCGAAGATTAACCCTTGGAAGTATCGTAATGGTTAATTGGCTTGTTCAACTACTTGCAGCACGCATCATTCTAATAAATATTAGGATCCAAATCTTTTAGAATAATTCGATTTGAGTACTTGTGATATGGTTTTTATAAGAAAACCCTTGCCCGACAGAATATCACATTCACAAAGTCAGGATAAGTTCTTAAATTGAAAATAAGCCGTTTATTAAAGTAATTTTACAAAATGCACTATCGACTTCTGCTATCGCTTGCTTTATTGCTACTTTCCGTAACCTCTGTTACAGGGCAAATTCATAATAAACCCCTTAAAGATTTATTTATTGAAAGATGGACTACTGACGATGGACTCCCAAATAGTACTGTTTTGCGTGTTATGCAAAGTTCTGATGGATTTTTATGGGTTGCTACTTTTGGAGGTTTAGCCCGTTTCGATGGCGAATCTTTCACCACATTTAACAACAGAACCTCTTCTCTCTTTAACACTAATATTATAAGAACCATTAAAGAGCTAAAAAACGGTGATATTGTTTTTGGAGGAGAATTAAACGGCTTAATGCGTTTCGCAGATGGGAAAATTGATAAAGTAATTGAAGCCGATCGACTCCCTACCACATTTAGTATTGCCGAAAAGCCTGAAGGTGGCCTCTGGTTGGGTACGCAAAAAGGGTTATACCTCTACGAAAAAGACACCTTAATTCTTTCTTATTTAGATGAGATTCCCGTAAATGCAATCATATATGCGAACGACGGCGCACTTTGGATTGCCGCAGACAATAATGGCGTGTTTCGCCTTGAAGAAAATGGCAAATTACAGCATTTTACAACTGCAAATGGCTTACCAACTAATAATGTTTATGCGGTTCGTCCTTCTAACGATAACAGCATTTGGGTAGGTACGCAGAGCGGCTTGTCTTATTTCAACGGCACTTCATTTGTTACGATTCCGCAAACCGCAGGCATTTCGATTAATGTGATTAATGAAGACTCGCATGGAAATGTTTGGATGGGCACGCAAAGTGGTCTGTACCGCTATAATTACGAAACCCAAGACATTCAATATTTAAGCGAAGAAAACGGGCTGCTCAATGATGATTTATTATACCTCACTTTTGACCACGAGCAAAGCCTATGGACAGCCTCGTATCGGGCTGGTTTAATCCGATTCAGACCTGTGATTTTCAATACAATTGTAAATATTCCA
>CAZFQW010000614.1:0-2563 GCA_964521225.1 uncultured Roseobacteraceae bacterium | reverse complement strand
CGGCGCAAGCCAGCAGAGTATTAATGATTTTAACTCAGGTAGAAATATTAACTGGGAAGAAGAAATTTATGGTGAACAAGGGTTTATCAATAGTACAAGTTTAACCGTTACTGGTGGTACTAATAAAACATCGTTCTATATAAATGGCTCATTGAGAGACGAAGATGGCATCATCAAAGGTTCTGGATTCTCACGTCGTTCAATCCGTGCGAACGTTGACCATAAAATTAGTGACAGAATCAAGATTTCATCGAACTCTAACTTCTTAAATACTATTACCGATAGAAGTTGGAATGGTAACCAAAATGGCACCGGTGCTAGTTTTGGATATGCCCTTTCTTTTACGCCTCCTTATGCAAACTTGTTACCCGATGCGGAAGGTAACTACCCCGACAATGCTTATTTCTCTGAAAACCCAATTGCCCTAAGAGATAAAGCAACGAACAAATCGAAAGTAAACCGTTTTATCCAGTCTTTCGACTTAGGAATTGACCTTTATAAGAGCAATAGCTCTTTATTAAAATTCACTATTCAGGGTGGTCTTGATTTCTTAAACAGTAATACGCTTGCGCATCTTCCGGAAGATTTACAGCATCAAAGAAACTCTGCCAACCCCGGCGATGTATTCCAAGGAAATACCGAGCAATTGAATACCAATTTACAGGCATTCTTAACTTTCAATACTACTGTAAACAAAATCAATTTTAATACGCAAGTTGGTACAGTAAAACTCACAGAAGACCGCTCAAGTATCATTAATAGAGGGCAAGGTTTAAGAAACGGACAAACCAATATCACCACTGCCGATATTCAGACTGTTTTCTTACAAAACGACTTGAAAGTTAGAGATTTAGGTATTGTTGCACAACAAGAATTAAACTGGGATGATAAAATCGTAGGTACGTTCGGTGTACGTTTCGATAAATCAACTTTAAATTTAGATCAAAGTAAATTCTATGCATTCCCTAAGGCTTCCGTAGCAGTAAACGTAGCCAATTTCGACTTTTGGTCTGTGAAGCCTATTAACCAATTAAAACTAAGAGCTGCTTATGGCCAAACAGGCGGTCTTCCAACATTCGGAACTACCTTTGTTCAGTTGAACAGTGTTTTCTTAGGAACAAATGGGGGTAATACCTTAGCTACTACTACAGTAGATACTAACTTAAAACCAGAAACCGCTTCAGAGTTAGAAATCGGATTAGATATAGGTTTCTTAGAGAACCGTGGTATTTTAGAACTTACTTGGTATAAAAAATCGGTAAATGACTTAATTGAACGATTAGTACCGGCAAGTTCAACAGGGATTACTTCTATTACTTCTAATGTAGGTGATTTAGAAAACAGAGGTGTTGAAGTTGCCCTAAGTGGTTCTCCTATTAAAAATAAAAACTTTGAGTGGTTCGGTAGAGTAAACTGGTGGACAAACCAAACTGAAATCACTCGTTTTGATATTCCGAACTTTACCCGTGGTGGCTTCGGCCCCTCTTTGGGTACCAACCAATTTGCCTTGGGTTTGTCTCCTACAACAATTGTGGGCAACCCAGCCCTACCCAATGGTACATTTACAATTTATGGCGATGCGCAGCCCGATTGGCAAATGTCAATCTACAATACTTTAAAGTATAAAGGTCTTGAATTCTCATTCATGTTACACCACAGTACAGGAAACGATAACATCAACCTTTCTGAGTTCTTATGGGATTTAGGAGGTACTGCCCCCGACTGGAACGAAACGGGTACCTATACAAGAGCTTCTGACGGACAATCTCTAACCAACGGGCAGGGCAGACCTAACGACAGAGCAGAAAATGGCGGCAGCCCTAATGTATATGTACAAGATGCTTCCTTCTGGAAATTAAGAGAAGTAGGTTTGTACTATACTTTACCTTCCAGCTTAGTATCGTCTGCATTTAAAGGTTATGTTGAAAGAGTGAAACTAGGGGTTTCTGGAAACCACTTATTTATTTGGAGCGATTACAGAAGCTACGACCCCGAAGTTTCTCAGTTTTCGCAAGATGCAGTTTCCAACTCTGTAGAAGTAACACCTTTCCCTTCTGCCAGAAGATTAATGTTCCATCTAACTCTTGATTTCTAATCATTCAAAAAATTAAAACAATGAAAAAAATATCCATATTATCGATATATATCGCTGTTTTAGGATTGTTATCTTCTTGTGCCTACTTTGAAGTTGACGAAGTAACCAATCCTAATGCCGCAGATGCTGCCATTGTAACAAATGGTGCTACTATAAGTCAAATTCAAGCACTTGTAACAGGGCTTGAATCGCGCAATAGAGTTTATCTAAATACGACTAAAAATGCCTTTGGTACTTTTGGTAGAGAAGTTTTACCCTATTTCGATTCTGACCCCCGCTTCACTACCGATTGGTTAGGCAGAGCGGGGCAGCCCGATGCAGGTTTCTTTGCCGTAGGGAATACTTACAACGCTCCTTTCCAAGCAATAAAGCAGGGTAATTTTTTAATTGATGCCGCACAAAATACAGAGGTACTTTCTTCTCAAGAAAAAAGTGGGATATTGGGTTTCTCTAAAACCATTCAGGCAT
>CAZFQW010000613.1:0-2578 GCA_964521225.1 uncultured Roseobacteraceae bacterium | reverse complement strand
ATGAAACTCAGTACCATGAAATGGTCAGCAATCTCGAAGCCGATATTGAACATGTTGCAGGAACGATTGTCTACAATGTAGACGACATTCAGAGCAGAGCAACCCAAGCATTGAAAAGACGCTTAGCATCTATTCCCGATGTTGAAATGATAGTGAATTACTCTATCGAGGAATTTAAGATTTGGGAACGTGAAATGATATTCTCTCCTGCGATTCAGAAATTTAAAGAATCGTTAGAGCAAATTCGCCAAGAAGAAATGAAGCGTTTCATGAAAAAAATGGATGAAGGAGAGGTAAAAAAGGTAGATACAATCACTAAAAATATCATTAATAAAATTATTAGAATGCCAGTAATGCAGTTAAAAGCAGCCTGCAAAAGAGGCGATGCCGAAAGTTTAGCAGATGTGCTTCAAGATTTATTTAACCTAGAGAGTATTGAAGAGGCAGAGAAAAGATAAAGTTTTTTCTGCTTAAAGGAATAAGCGACGACTACAATGGTTCATTATTGTAGTCGTTTTTATTTTTAGAAGATAATATACGCTAAGATTACCACTGAATTGCTTAATTTAGAAGCAGTAAGGCGAAATAAATACATGCAGTTGTTTAATATTAATACTTCCAGTTTTAAAACCAGACTAATATTTAGCTTCGTAATGGCAGGGCTAGTTACGCTAATATTAGTGGTAGCAACCATTACCCAAATGGTTGCTATTGTGCAGCTAGAAAATAATATTGTACAAACTTTACAGCCTACCGAAATTTATTTACAGTCGCTAAAAAGTGGCGTACAAGAAAGCATGTATGTAGCCTCTACTAACTTTGAAGAAGACAAAACACAAAGGCAGCTTATATGGAGTAACGTATGGAATGACGATATTCAACTTTCATTAGACTCCTTGCGAAAGCTACGTGCCAGTTGGAGTTCTGCCCAATCTATTGATACTTACAGAAGGTTAGAAAAAGCAATTCAAGAAATAAAACCAATACAAAACGATTGTATGGTTTTTTTAAATCGGTCTGAAAAATTTGGACTTCCGCCAGGAGAAGAGTATTACTTAGCTAGGGCTAGGTTAACCACTCTCAACCAAAATGTAAAAACACAGATTAAGGTGATGATGGATTTTCAGCAAACTGCAATTGAAAAAGACAGGGCGTTGATTTTGAAGGAAATGAGCCGTTTTAGAAGTACAGAAATTATATTGCTACTCATTACGTTTACCGTAGGAATTGTGATTGCCTGGGTAGTTTCCAGAAGCGTTTTGATACAAATTCGTGAAACACGAGATACCCTGATGGTACTCAGTAGCGGCGATTTCCCACAATCGATACCGCAATTCGATAATGAGTTAAGAGAAATTATCCATAGCATTGAGCTACTTGTAGAAAATTTCAAAAAACTAAAGTCTTTTGCTCTACATGTTGAAAAAGGAGATTATACAAATACTGTTGATGTTTTCGGCAAACAAGGGGAACTAGGGGAAGCACTAGAACAAATGCGTAGCTCGCTGCAAGAAGTTTCTTTACAAGAAAATAAAAGAGCTTGGCAAAATAAAGGAATAAGTGAGTTTGTGGAAATCCTGAGAGATAATAACAACGATTTAAACCAATTAGGAGACAGTGTTATTAGAACCCTCACCAACTATTTAAACTGCAACCAAGGAGGTATTTACATTGCCGACGACACAGAAATCGAGCATCCTTCGTTAATGCTTATTTCCTATTATGCTTTTGAAAAAAGAAAGTTTATCCGCCAAGTGTTTGATAGTAGAGAAGGGCTAATCGGGCAAGCTTTTCAAGAAAAAAAGCTTATTCATTTAACTGAAATTCCCGAAGACTATGGGCTTATCACGTCTGGAGTGGGAGGAGCGAAACCCAAAAGTATCATTATTTCTCCACTAAAAATTAACGATGTGATTTTTGGTGTAATAGAACTAGCTTCGTTTAGTGCTTTTGAAAAATACCAAGTAGACTTCGTTGAAAAAATTTCCGAAAACATTGCCGCGACTTTCTCAAATGTGAGAATGAATGTAAAAACCCGAGAGTTGCTAGAAACCTCGCAGCAACAAGCCGAACAAATGCGTGCCCAAGAAGAAGAAATGCGCCAAAATGTAGAAGAACTACAAGCTACACAAGAAGAAATGCGCAGAAAAACTACAATGCTTGAAGTAAGCGAATCGCGCGGAAAAGCGTTTTTTGATGGAGCTGTGAATCCTATTTTCTTTTTAGATAACGATGGCAAAATAGAAGAAATGAACAGCTCTGCTGAACGAATGTTCAACAAAAAAACTGAGGTTTTAAAAGGAAAATATTTTAATGATTTAATTAATATTGACTTTAAGCAAGCCATAGGAAAAATGCAACATGCGGAGTCCGGACTGCTTGAAGATGTTAAGATTGATTTTTATATAAGGGAGTCTGTAATTGGAGAAAATACTTTTTATATCGCTTACCTACGCGATGTAACTGCCTATGTGAGCGAAAAAAATGCGGCGAGAAATAAGCAGCTTACCTTGCAAGCAGAAATAGATCAGCTTCAGCAACAGCTAGAAGCCGAAAATCAAAAATCGCAAGCAGCTTT
>CAZFQW010000612.1:0-2579 GCA_964521225.1 uncultured Roseobacteraceae bacterium | reverse complement strand
GAATATCTTCAGGGATGATTTCGGTTTCGGTTGGTGCTTTATAGAAATGAACCGTAACTACATCGTCCGGTTTTACTTTATAGTTCGATTTAATGGGCTGATTATTTACCAAAACCAGCTTTTCCTTAATCCCATCCTGAATTTTATTTCTCGATGTTTTCGGAAGCCTGTCTATTAAAAAGCGGTCGATTCTTAGTAATTCTTGCCCCGCATCAACTATAATTCTGTGATGTTCAAAAAGCGCTTCTTCTTCTTCTTCCATATTTTGTGAATTAATGCGTGAATGATTTTTTGGGTGAAGATCATCAGGGATGATTATTTTCTTTAAGAACATTTTCTGGGGGTTCATCCATTGCCTGTTTCTGTTGCCTAGTTTTTTCTTCGTGCGGGAAAAAAGTTTTACTTCTAAAAATAGTAGTAAAAATACCTACAAAAATAGCAGCATCAGCAATGTTAAAAATGGGCCAAAACGAATAGTAATTCCCGCCTGCAATGGGAATCCATTCGGGTAAAAAGCCTTGCCAAATATCTACGTAAAACATATCGACTACCCTACCATGAAACCACGGATGAAAAGGAGGCGGGTTTTCGAGCGGAATAGAGTTTCCGAGAAATACGCCATAGAAAGTGCTATCTATTACATTCCCTATGGCACCTCCTAAAACTAAACCCATACACCATATAAACCCAGGGTGTACTTGTTTATTTTTAATTAAATTATAGATGTAATATCCTATTCCGAACATGGCAACCCACCGAAAAAGGGTAAGAGATAATTTGCCATAAAGCCAATCGAACTGGATCCCGAAGGCCATTCCATTGTTAAGGGTATAATGGAGTTTAAACCAATCGCCAAGTACAGGAATTTCACCAATTCGCCCGAAATCCATGTTTTCGTGAACGACCAACTTAACAGCTTGATCAATTAAAATGACGGCCAATGCGAGCAGGTAGTATTTAAGGTATTTCATGTATTAAAAAATTCTTTGTCGAAAATGCACTATAAATGCAAAAATACCTCTACTTTGTTCGTTAAAGTTCACAAAAAGGCAATGAGACTTGTGCTTTCGGTGCCGAGTGATTAAACCCAAGAGGAGGCGCAGTATTGCAAGGCGGCATTCTAGTCAAGAATTGGTAAAATTTATTTTGTCTTAACTTATGCAATTAAAAATCAAATTGTTTTACTGGATTTTAATATGCTTGCTCTTATCGAGTAGCCAACTAATTGCACAAGCCTATTCTGTAGATAGTTTAATGGTTTTATACCAGAAAAAAGCCGAAAAATTTTTGGTGAAATCTTCTTATGTAAACCGCTTGTTTAAAATAGATTATCGGGGAATCCATATTTATACAAGTTATTCTCGCAAACAAATAGACCACCCAGAGTTTACCCTCGACTGGCACGACCTAGAAACATTCAAGAGAGTCATAAAATACAGCAGTGTTGATTACCAGTACGAAATGTACCGAAAAAATGCCTTCGATATTTTTGATAGCACCATGATTCGGGTGGCTGATATTCTTGAACAAAATCATTTCAGACCCCCAGTAGGAACACTAAAACCACTTTCAGGACTTAGAATTGCGATAGACCCAGGGCATATTGCCGGCGATTTAAGAACGGCAAAAGCAGAAGGAAGATTTGTGGAAATGACCACTAGCAGCGGCGAAACGCTCTCTATTTTTGAAGGAGAACTCACCCTCTCCACCGCATTGGTTTTAAAAGACTCTTTGGAAAAACATGGCGCCGAAGTGATGCTCACCCGCGAAGAAGGCAACCAATCTGCCATAGGAGTTTCGTTCCAATATTGGCGAAGAAATTACCTGCCCGGAGTTTTAAGAAGGCGCGGTTATTCAAAAGAAAAGGCACTCAGTATCGTTAAAAATGCCCCCGAAGGATATATTTTTAGCAAGTTTTTTAACGCGATAGATTTACAAGCGAGGGCAAGAAAAATTGATGAGTTCAAACCGAATTTCACCATAGTACTTCATTTTAATGCTGATATAACAAATAAGGGGTGGCAGCGGCCAAGCCAAAAAAATTATAGCATGATGTTTATTCCGGGAGGATACTTACACAATGAGTTAAACAACCCCCGAGCCAGATTTGAATTCCTGAGGTCTCTAGTAACCGAAAATATCGAAGAATCTACGCATTTATCGTCTTGTGTGCTTAACGAAATGGAAGCTAGTTTAGGAGTGCCTAAAGTAGCAGAAGACGAAAACCTTCATTATTTAGAGCGTTACTCAATGAAAGTAGAGGACGGAATATATGCCAGAAATTTAAAACTTTGCAGCACATTAAACAGCCCAATTTGCTATGGCGAAGCACTTATCCAAGATAACGAAGAAGAACTGCGAGAACTTTCTAAAAACGATTTAAAAAATGGCATCATTGCCCCTCGAATTCAGCAGGTTGCCAATGCGTATTTCAAGGGGATTCTTCAGTACGTAAAGCAGCGGCAGCAAGACAAAGATTACTGGTAATTGCCCTTTGGCGGTTCTTAAAACAGGCTAATTTTATTTTGAAAAGGTATATTTACCATTCAAAATTTAGAACTGAATACTAAAAAATGGCC
>CAZFQW010000611.1:0-2581 GCA_964521225.1 uncultured Roseobacteraceae bacterium | reverse complement strand
TCTTTTATTTTGTCATACTCAATGTTGAAAGCGGTTTTAATAGCAGGTTTTTCAGAGGCAACCACCACTACTTCATCGTCAACATAATAATAGGCGGGCCTAATGCCTGCGGGGTCTCTTGCCACAAAGGTGGCTCCATATCCTGTGATTCCGCCCATGGCATAGCCGCCGTCAAAATCTTTACAAGAACGTTGCAAAACCCTTTGCAAATCAAGCGAAGCTTCTAGGTTTTCTGTGATACCATCTGCAGAATACCCATTTTTTTTTAGGGTTTTAGCCATGTTTATATTCTCCTCGTCAAGGAAATGACCAATTTTTTCGAGGACGGTAACAGTATCCATTTTTTCGCGAGGATGTTGCCCTAACTCTACGAGTTTATCGAATAGCTCATCTACGTTGGTCATGTTGAAATTGCCTGCTACTAACAGGTTACGGCTGCGCCAATTGCTTTTTCGCTGCATTGGGTGGCAATACTCAACACTATTTTTACCGTACGTACCGTAGCGAAGGTGCCCCATATAAACCTCTGCAATGTGCGGAACGTTGTTTTTCATCCACTTGGCATTGTAGTATTTATCGGGTTGATTTTCTTTTATCGCAGAAATTTTTTTTCCTACCTTTTTAAAAATATGAGTAATTGGCTGTGCTTCCACCGAGCGAAACCTACTTATATACGATTTCCCCGGTTTCATGTTAAGTTTTACAGAAGCAAGGCCAGCCCCATCTTGCCCGCGGTTGTGCTGCTTTTGCATCAACAGGTACATTTTATTGATACCATAAGCAGGCGTATTGTACTTTTCAATATAGTAGCTTAACGGCTTTCTGAGCCTTAATACTGCTAGCCCGCATTCGTGTTTAATTGAATCACTCATAATTTTACAATCTATACTAATTGGGTGGTTTTTTAGTCTATTTTTCTTTATTAAAAAAGGTCGTTCTTGTGCAGAACGACCTAGTTGTTTTATAAACCTAAATTAGTTTTAAATAATTTTACGGCAATTGCCAGTAATATAATTCCGAATACCTTTCGCAAAATACTTACGCCTCCTGCGCCTAGTTTTTTCTCTAGCCAATTCGATGATTTTAAGACGATGAACACAAAAAGTAAATTCACCAAAACTCCTATTAAAATATTGGTTGACTGAAACTCAGCACGTAGCGAAAGAATAGTAGTAAGCGTACCTGCCCCAGCAATTAGGGGAAAGGCTAAAGGCACAATAGAAGTAGCTTTTGCATCGGCTTCTTCTTTAAATAAATCAATCCCTAAAACCATTTCTAGTCCTAAAAGAAAAATTACGATAGAACCTGCTATCGCAAAAGAGGCAATGTCTAAGCCAAACAGCTTTAAAAGGGCCTCTCCTAAATATAAAAAGGCACACATAATAAGACCTGCCACCAAAGTAGCTTTGCCCGACTGAATGTGCCCGGCTTTTTTGCGAAGTGAAATCACAATGGGCAATGATCCTAAGATATCTATCACTGAAAATAAGATAAGTGATACTGAAAGAATTTCCTTTAAATTAAGCATTTTAAGATTAACATTTATACGGTTTTTACAACCTTGTAAAAAGCAAGGCGCAAAAGTACACCGATAACATTAGAGAAGCACGATTGATTTCATAAATTTTGGTGAGGTCGGCGTTACTGAATTGGGGCAAAGCTGCACTTTGACGAAAAAATGACACTTCCTTTTTAAACAACACTGAAACAGACTTTAAAACACACTGCCGAACAGCCTCTGCTTCATTTTATATGCCTTATCAGACCAATGGTGGAAATTCCCTCCGAAAAAATACTGCTTTTTATTAGCTTAGGAAGTTAAAAAAAAGCTCCATTCACTTTAACCAATAGTGCTTTATGATGACTGTAATTATTGTTGATGACGAAAGGTTAGCACGCACAGGCTTGCGCTCCTTGCTCGAAAAATTTGATGACGTTGAAATTGTTGACGAGGCAAGTAACGCTGATGAAGCGATTGAAAAAATTGAAGAAAAACAACCCGACTTACTTTTCCTCGATATTCAAATGCCTGAAAAAACAGGCTTCGATTTGCTCGAAATGTTGCCCGTTGTTCCCGAAGTGATTTTCACCACGGCTTACGATGAGTATGCCTTAAAGGCTTTTGAAATTAACGCCCTCGACTACCTGATGAAGCCTATCGACCTAAAGCGTTTGGAAGACGCCATGAAAAAAGTACGAGAAACTTTTATCAAAGAAAAAGAAACTACAATGCCAAAACCCACGGGTAAGCTATCGGAAAACGACCAAGTTTTTGTGAAAGATGGGGAAAAGTGCTGGTTTGTAAAACTAACTGACATCAGCTTGTTTGAATCGGAAGGAAATTATGTGAAGGTCTATTTCAAAGAAAATCGTCCGTTGATTCACCGCTCTTTGAATACGCTTGATGAACGCTTAGACGATAAGCTGTTTTTTAGGGCAAGCAGAAAATACATTATCAACCTTAAATGGATTGATAAAATTGAGCCGTGGTTTAATGGAGGATTAATGGTGAAACTGCTAGGAGGGCAACGCATTGAGATTTCGAGAAGGCAAGCCGCTAAATTTAAAGAAAAGTTGAGTT
>CAZFQW010000610.1:0-2584 GCA_964521225.1 uncultured Roseobacteraceae bacterium | reverse complement strand
TGATTTTGATTGCCACCAACAAGCAGTTTTGCCCCTGCTTTTACACTTTCTTGTACTTGCCTATTTAGGTTTTCCGCCAGATCGGTTCTTGCCAAAGGCCCTGTGGTAGTTTCTGGTAACAATGGGTCTCCGGTTTTAAGGGCAACGATGTGCTGCAATACTTTTTCTGTGAACTCATCCTTAATGCCATCAAGTACAATAAAACGTTTAGCAGCTATACAACTTTGACCTGCATTGAGCATTCTCGACTGAACGGCTACCTTAGCCGCCTGTTCAACATCGGCATCGGTTAAAACGATGAAAGGGTCTGAACCACCCAATTCTAAAACTGTTTTTTTGATATTTTTACCAGCCAAAGCGGCTACAGAAGCACCTGCTTTTTCGCTTCCGGTAAGGGTGGCTGCTTGTACTATGTCGTGTTCCATAATTTGTGGAACCAAGTCAATATTAACCAACAGCGATTGAAAAACACCTTCTGGGAAACCCGCTGTTGTAAAAATCTCTTCAATCGCCAATGAACAGGCATTTACGTTAGGAGCATGTTTTAGCAAGCCTACATTACCCGCCATGAGGTAAGGAGCAGCAAACCTAAAGACTTGCCAGAAAGGGAAATTCCAAGGCATAATTGCTAATACAGCCCCAATGGGTTCGTGGCTTACAAAGCTCTTTTGTGCATCAGAATCTATATACTCATCTTTTAAAAACTCAGCGGCATTCTCTGCATAATACTCGCAAACCCAAGCACATTTCTCTACTTCTCCCAAAGCTTCGGTAATTGCCTTACCCATTTCAAGGGTAATAATATTGGCATAGTGTGCTTTATTACTTCTTAATATTTCTGCTACTTTCTGAAAGAGTAATGCTCTTTCGCTAAAACTAGTTTTTTTCCATGAATGAAATGCCTTTGTGCTTCGTTGAAGCTTGTTTTCCAGTAATTGTGATGATAGTACCGGATACTCTTCAATCAACTCGTTATTGTAGGGATTTATACTTTTGAAAGTCATAGTCAAATTTTTCTATTCTATTAAATACAAAAAAAAAGGATAATTAAAAATGGTGAAATGATAATATGCCAATAATTAAGGGTGTATTTGGCGGTACAATTCTAATCAAAAGATTGACAAATCAAATCTATTTTGCAGAATTGTAGTAATCGCATTACTATTTAAAGTTTCACAGGTTATTATGCAAAATAATGGCTATTGGTTTTCGAAGGAAATAAGAAATTATTGCTCTAATAATCCTTGGTATTCCGCAGGGAATTTCAATCAGAATAGGCGTTTTCAAACTTTTTTCTTTCTTGTAAAGTTTGAGCGATATGATACCTAAAAATAAAACATCGATTGAAGTACTTGTAAAGGAAATTAAAAATCTGCCGAAAATAGAATCTATTGCTATTTATAAAAGCTTATTAGCCCAGTTAGAGGATGTTGCTTTTGATGGGAAAGATTTACAATGGATGCACTTTTATTACAAAGCCATTTGCTGGATTAGAATGGGATTTATAGAGGAAAGCGGCAGCAGAAAAGATGTTTATTTTAACAAAGCCGAAAAATTGATTGAAGAAGGGCTAAAACTTTCCCCGAAGGAGTCTGAATTATATGTTCTGAGGGCTTTAATGAACCAAGGAAAAATTTTGGTTTCGGTAGTTGCAAGAGGCATGCGCTACATAAGCGATATAGAATCTGACCTCAGAAAAGCGAAATCTTTAAACCCATTAAATCCAAGAGCCTATTTTCTTTTAGGACAAAGCTACTTAAACAAACCTAGTTTTATTGGTGGGAGCAAACAGATTGCCTTATTTAATTTTAAAAAGGCAAAAGAGAAGTTTTTAGCGCAGGAAGATAACTTTCATGCCTTTTACCCAACTTGGGGCAATTGGCAAAATGAAGAAGAGTTGAATAAACTGTTATAATTTTAGACCGGTGTAGGTAGAAACGTACTTATTTTACCTAACTTTGCAGCGTTTTTTAATATCCCTTTTCGGAAATAATAATTTATGGAACTAAGAAATGTAGCGATTATCGCTCACGTTGACCACGGTAAAACTACCTTGGTCGATAAAATATTGCACGCTTGTCAGCTTTTTAGAAAAGGGCAAGAGACAGGCGAACTCATCCTTGATAACAACGACCTTGAGAAAGAGAGAGGCATTACAATCCTTTCAAAGAACGTTTCAGTTCAATACAAAGGTTACAAAATTAACTTGATTGATACACCCGGTCACGCCGATTTTGGAGGTGAAGTAGAGCGTGTATTAAACATGGCTGATGGTGCTATTTTGCTAGTAGATGCTTTTGAAGGACCTATGCCTCAAACGCGTTATGTATTAGAAAAGGCACTTAAAATGGGCTTAATGCCAATGTTGGTGGTAAATAAAGTCGATAAAGAAAACTGCCGCCCCGACGAGGTACAAGAAGGTGTTTTCGACCTCATGTTCTCTTTAGAAGCCAACGAAAAACAGCTTGAATTTCAAACTGTTTTTGGTTCTGCAAAACAAAACTGGATGGGACCCGACTGGGAGAAGCCAACACAAGATGTATATCACTTATTAGATCAAATTATAGCGCATATTCCTGCACCC
>CAZFQW010000609.1:0-2584 GCA_964521225.1 uncultured Roseobacteraceae bacterium | reverse complement strand
CTACTTCGTTCTGTTCAAAAAAATCTTCTAAATGATGGATTTGTGCTCTCAGAAAAGCAACATTTTGATAATTATTTTCTTCGGCAATGTTACTACCATGCCACAAACGGTCTCCTTTTACATCAATTCCAATAAAGTTTTTGTGGGGGAAATGCGGTGCTAAGCCCGTGGTATATTCTCCCCTACCACAGGCAAGCTCAAGCACAATATCATGATTATTCTTAAAAAAATCCGATTTCCACTTGCCTTTACAATGCGTGTAAAAAGGTTTTTCGGCTTCTACTACAAACTTACTTTCCTTAGTTTCTGCGAACTTGCGTAACTTTTGTCTTGACATCTTAGAGGGTACTTGTTCAAAAATTCCCGCAAAACTACTGAGTAAATTTCAAACTAAATATTGATCAATACTTTCAATAAAAACGCAAAATCACGCAACTCAAAAACCTCATATATATTTATCGCCAGCGCGCTCTTTGGCATCTTTCACAAATTGCTTTATTTGCTGTTCATGGTCTTTTTTACAAATAACGAGTACATTATCGTACTCAGCTACTATAAAATTTTCTAGCCCCTGCACTACTACGAGCCGCTCTTCAGGTGTTTTTATAATAGAACCTTTGGTATCGTAATGCATAATATTACCCTGTAAAACATTCTGGCTTTCATCTTTTTCTGCCAGATCATGTAACGATTTCCAAGTACCTAAATCCGACCAATCAAAATTGCTTCGCATCACATAAACCTTAGCAGATTTCTCCATGATACCGTAATCAATAGAAACATTTTTGCATTGGTAATAAGCTATTTTTAGTGCTTCTTTTTCTTTTTCGGTGTAATAAACACTCTCTAAGTCTTTAAAAGCATAGTGTATATCGTAAAGGTGCTGATTGAATTCCTCGATAATGGCATTAGCATTCCAAATAAAAATACCCGAATTCCAAACAAACTCGCCGCTATCCAAAAATGTCTGAGCAACTTCCAAAGGAGGTTTCTCTGTAAACATTTTCACTTTACGCAGGCTACCTATACTTTCATTTTTAGTTTCTTGTATATAGCCATAGCCCGTATCGGGGCGGGTGGGGTGTATGCCTAAGGTTACTAAAATATCATTTGTTTTAGTGTGTTCTAAAACCTCTAAAATTGTATTTTCAAAGGTTCTTTTATCTTGGATTATATGGTCTGCGGGGCTAACCACTAAATTGGCATCAGGGTTTTTAGCCGCAATTTTATAACTAGCATAGGCAATACAAGGGGCGGTATTTCTACGGACAGGCTCAAGCAATATTTGGTTATCTTCTAAAAAAGGCAAATGCTCTTTTACAAGGTCTTTGTATTGTTCGTGTGTAACGATGTATATATTTTCCTGCGGGCAGATGTTTTCAAACCTATCAATAGTTTGTTGTAATATCGATTGCCCCGTTCCTAAAATATCCTGAAACTGCTTTGGGTGCGAAGTTCTGCTAAATGGCCAAAAACGGCTTCCTACACCTCCGGCCATTACAATTGCATAATTATTTTTATTCATCAGTATTTATTTAGGTATTTGGGTTTCATCATCGATAAATCCAAGAAACATAACTATAAAAACTTAATTTCATCAACTACCTCTTTGCCAACCTCTTCATTAATTCTCTGTATAATCTGTGGCTGCATCAGCACAAGTTCTTGCCGTAAAGGGGCTGAACTTAGCTCAACAAAAAGAACCGATTTTTTTAAGAAAATTCTACTAGTTCTTCGCCCTACGGTTTCGCCCATCACTTTTTCCCATGAATTTAGCACAAGCATTCTGTAATATTGCCTGCCGAAGCTAGAGTCTTCTACGACTTTGCTGAAAGCTTGTTTTAAGCTAAGGGTTTCACCTCTTCTGCGATAGTATTGTTTTTCTGGGGGAATATATTTCATAAGATATAAAGAGAGGCTGATAATTGATATTGATCTATAAATTTAAAAACATTACGAAAGCTACATGATTTTTAGAACTACCTAAAGACCTAGAATCAAAAAAAAGGGATTTATAAGAAATCACTTTACATAGAGTTTTAGAAATTCATTAAAAAGAAGTATATTAAATTAAAACAGTGAAACAGAGACAGGTTCTAAGCTGTTTTAGTCTTTTCTATGGCCGTAATCACGGGATTTTTTCAGATTCCAAGGCTAATTTTAAAAAAAGCAGACCCTAATTTATTAAGCATAAACCTTATAAACTCACATGGTATCCGCTACTAACGATAGTGCATTACTCGGTACACTCAAAAAAGTTTTTGGTTACAATCAATTCCGTGGAAACCAAATAGAAATTATTAGAAATATCCTTGGTGGAGAAAACACATTTGTAATCATGCCAACAGGGGCAGGTAAATCTCTTTGTTATCAGTTGCCTGCTATCATTAGCGAAGGCACTGCAATTGTAATTTCTCCATTAATCGCCTTAATGAAAAACCAAGTAGACCAACTCAATGGTTTTGGCATTAACGCTTGTTTTTTGAACTCTACCTTGTCGAAAGCAGACTTAACCAGAGTTAAAAAAGATGTCCTTTCAGGAGAGGCCAAGCTACTTTATGTAGCACCCGAGTCGTTAACAAAA
>CAZFQW010000608.1:0-2604 GCA_964521225.1 uncultured Roseobacteraceae bacterium | reverse complement strand
GCTAAATCGCAAAAGCTCTTTGTGGTAAATAATGCCGGTGCTTCTACAATAGAAGTGGTAGATTTTGCAAACCCAGCTTCTCTGAAGTTATTACAAAATATTGTACTTACAAACGGCGCGGTCAATAGCGTTGCCGCCTACAACGGTATTTTGGCAGCGGCTGTAGAAAATGCGAACAAACAAGCCAACGGAACAGTCGAAATTTATGATACAGAAACACTAAATCTAATAGAATCAGTTACCGTAGGCGCATTACCCGATATGGTTACTTTTAGTCCCGACGGAAATTACATTGTAACCGCCAACGAAGGAGAGCCTAGCGACGATTACTCCAACGACCCTGAAGGTTCTGTTTCAATCATCTCTGTTAATAATAATTACTCGGTAATTACCGCAGGATTTGGTGGTTTTGCAGCCCAACAAGCGAGCCTACAAAACAATGGTTTGCGTGTATTTGGTCCTAATTCATCTTTAACACAAGATTTAGAACCTGAGTATGTAACTATTTCTTCCGATTCTAAAACGGCATGGGTTTCTATCCAAGAGAACAACGCAATTGCAAAAGTAGATTTAGTTAGTGGTCAAATCACCAATTTGCACCTACTCGGCTTCAAAGACTATGGTTTGGCAGAAAATGCTATTGACGTAAGCGACCGAGACAATGTTGTTCAGTTCAAATCTTGGCAAAACGTATTCGGCATGTACCAACCCGATGCCATCGCTTATTTTGAGGTAGGAGGAACTGCCTACATCATTTCTGCAAATGAAGGCGACGCTAGAGACTACGATGCGTTCTCGGAGGAAGCGAGAACAAGTAGCTTAACATTAGATCCAAGTGTTTTCCCAAATGCAAGCGAACTACTCGATGCAACGCAGTTAGGACGATTAGAAATTACAAAAACACTAGGAGATACTGATGGCGATGGCGATTATGATAAACTCTATTCGTACGGAGCACGCTCTTTTTCCATTTGGAATGGCAACACCGGTTCGTTGGTGTACGACAGCAAAAATACGCTTGAAACCGATTTGCACGCAAACTCTTCTTTATACCCTGATGGAAGAAGCGATGCCAAAGGAGCTGAACCCGAAGGAGTGGCCGTCGGGGAGGTAAACGGGCAGTTAATTGCATTTATTGGCTTAGAGAGAGCTGATGCCATTTTAACTTACGATATTTCTAATCCTAACAACCCGGTGTTTTTGCAGACATTAGAAACAGGCGATGCACCTGAAGGCGTTTTGTTCATTCCAGCTTCTGAAAGCCCTAATGGCAGCAGCCTTTTAGTGGTAAGTTCAGAAAAAGACGGATTAGTTAAAATCTATCAGCCCGATAAGTTATAGTAAAACAGTTCCACGATGCACCCCCCCCTGCGAAGGGGTAAAAAAAGCCTCACAAATAACTCGAAATTTGTGGGGCTTTTAATTTTTGTAGCTATTGAGGGACTAGGAACGTCGTACAGATGCAATAATGAAGATTATGAGAAATGACAATATCCATATCTATCAACAAACATCCCCTCAGTCTTCTCCCTAAGAGTCTTTGTTCTGTCCTAAAAGCAAGCTTTGTTTATTTATATGCCATAATGATTAAACAATTATATTTTGATTACTAAGCAAAAAACAAAATATTGTAGAAGCGTATTGTTTAAAAACAAGTTTAAATTTTAAAAAAAATAATTTATTTAATTTTGTTAACAATTATATTTCGATTTGTGAAAAACCTTTAAATTACATTTCTGTTTAAGAGTTACATTTGAACTTTAAACAATACACTATTATGGAAAATTTACCTTTAGCAGAGATTATCAAGATAGCCGTTGATGATCCTATCGCTTTTACCTTCTTTACAGGCTACATGTCTATGTTTGCCGCTTCGGTATTCTTCTTCATGGAAAGAAGCAATGTTGATGGAAAGTGGAAAACCTCTTTGTTGGTTTCTGGTCTAATTACCATGATTGCCGCAGTACATTATTATTATATGCGCGATTATTATTCTGCAACAGGGGAAAACCCTACCGTGCTACGTTACATTGATTGGACGCTCACCGTTCCCTTAATGTGTGTTGAGTTCTACTTGTTATTAAGACCCGCCGGCGCTAAAGTTAGTCTCATGTGGAAATTCATTGGTGGGGCGGTATTAATGCTAGTGGCTGGCTACATCGGTGAAGGTTTCTACCGTCAGGATGGTACAATGAACATGCTTTGGGGATTCATTTCAACCATTGGTTGGGCTGTAATTATTTTCGATGTGTGGTTTGGCACTTCTAGAAAATTAGCAGATGCTTCTGATAGCCCTGCTGTGAAAAAAGGGTTTAAAAATCTCGTGTTGTTCGCAACTATTGGATGGGCAATTTATCCAATCGGATATATGCTGTTACCCGGTAACCTCTTGTCTGGCTTAGCAGACCCTTCTAAAATGGATTTAATCTACAATATTGGCGATGCGGTTAATAAAATCGGATTTGGTTTGGTAGTATATGCCACTGCTATTGCAGAAACTGCAAAAGCAAAAGCTACCGCTTAGTTCACTCGCAGTAAAAAAGCCCATTGAGTAAACTTCATAGGGCTTTTTTACTCTTTTATGTAAGCCAAACCATAACAACC
>CAZFQW010000607.1:0-2606 GCA_964521225.1 uncultured Roseobacteraceae bacterium | reverse complement strand
GGGCATCTAAAAGATGTGCGTATACCCTAAAATAGGAGGCAGACCAAGGAGGCAAAATCTTTGAAAAGCCAAGCGAATAACCCCTGCTAAAAATAAAAAAAAACAGTGAATCGCAAACTTTCCTACACTTTGGTTTTTTTTGTGGGGCGTTACACCTAATTTTGACCGGCAAATAAGACCACCATAAATATTTGCCATGTTACCAGAATCAAGCAAAGTGCTTTACGCTGCACTTACCTACGACGATGTTCTGCTCGTACCCAGTTATTCTGAGGTATTGCCCCGCGAAGCCGACACATCTACCTACCTCACGAAGCACATCAAGTTGAACATTCCCATTATTTCTGCGGCCATGGATACGGTTACAGAATCTGCCTTAGCAATTGCTATGGCGAACGAGGGCGGCATTGGGTTCATCCACAAAAATATGTCGATCGAAGCCCAAGCAAAGCAAGTGCGCAAGGTAAAACGTTCCCAAAGCGGAATGATTCTCGATCCAATTACGCTTCATTCTGAAGCAAGGCTTGCAGAAGCCAACCAAATTATGCGTGAGTATAAAATTGGAGGAATCCCGGTGGTTGATGGAGAGAAAACCCTTATCGGGATTATCACCAATAGAGATTTACGTTTCCAGAAAGATCTTTCTCGCCCCGTGATTGAAATCATGACCAAGAAGAACTTAATCACCGCAAAAGAAGGCATTGGTTTGGCCGCCGCAGAGGATATTTTACAAGAATATAAGATTGAAAAGCTTCCTATTGTCGATGGCAACAATAAACTGATTGGACTAATCACTTACAAAGATATTCTGAAAAATAAGGACAAGCCTTTGGCATGTAAAGACGAGTTCGGCCGCCTACGAGTGGGGGCTGCCGTGGGTGTAACACACGACATGATTGACCGCATTGCCGAGCTTAAAAAAGCCGGTGTAGATGTAATCGGTATCGACACGGCGCACGGGCATTCAAAAGGGGTAATAGATGCACTGAAAAGAGCCAAAGAACACTTCCCTAACTTAGATATAATTGTGGGGAACGTCGCCACCGCAGAGGGTGCGAGAGCACTCGCCGAAGCGGGTGCCGACGGCATAAAAGTGGGCGTGGGCCCAGGAAGCATTTGTACGACAAGAGTAATTGCAGGGGTGGGCGTTCCGCAACTTTCAGCAGTTTTTGCTGCCGCAGAAGGCCTAAAAGGCACGGGTATCCCTTTTATTGCCGATGGAGGCATCCGCTTTTCAGGCGACTTAGTAAAGGCAATTGCTGGCGGAGCGAGTAGTATTATGATAGGCTCTATGCTAGCAGGTACAGATGAAGCACCAGGCGAAATGATTATTTACGAAGGGCGTAAGTTTAAATCGTACCGTGGAATGGGTTCTGTTGAGGCAATGGAAGAAGGCTCTAAAGACCGCTATTTCCAAGATGCCGAAGACGACATTAAGAAGTTAGTTCCCGAAGGGATTTCTGCACGAGTGGCTTACAAAGGCTTGGTTTCAGAAGTGCTGTACCAACTAGTTGGCGGCTTAAAAGCGGGTATGGGATACTGCGGTGCAGGTAGTGTAGAGGCATTGAAATCGGCGAATTTTGTGAAAATCACCACGGCAGGCGTAAGAGAAAGCCATCCGCACGATGTGCATATCACTCGTGAGGCACCCAATTATAGCAGTAGATAACCGAATTATGAATTTATAATTACGAATTACGAGCGTATTTCTTAAAAGCGATACAGTCCGTAATTCGTAATTTATTTCTATCTACTACCTTACTTTCCCCAATCGGTATGGAAAGCGCCTTCTTTGTCTACTCTTTCGTAGGTATGCGAGCCAAATAAATCGCGTTGGGCTTGCACCAAGTTTACCGGCAATTTTCTGCTAGTAAACGAATCGAACCAATTGAGTGCTGAAGAAAAAGCAGTACTTGGAATGCCTACGGCAACGGCACTTTGAACGACATATCGCATACTCGGAAGGGTTTCTTGGATGGTTGTTTTAAATCTTTCATCGAGAAGTAAATTCTCTAGCGACTCGTTTCTAGAGTATGCCTGCATAATATCCTCTAACAGAGAAGCCCTAATGATACAGCCTCCTCGCCAAATACGGGCAATATCTACCATATTGAGTTCATAGCCATATTCGGCAGAAGCTGCCTTTAATAAATCCATCCCCTGAGCGTAAGAAATCACAAAGGCAAAGAGTAGTGCTTTTTCAACATGGTTCACAAAACCATCGGTATCTTGTAGTACAGAGAAATTTGATTTAGGATAATGTTTCTCCATTTCTTCTCTTAGCTGTTTAAAAGAAGAAATTCCGCGCATGGTTACGGCGGCATCAATAGTAGGTACGGGGATTCCCAAATCCATGGCATTTTGCGAAGTCCATTTCCCTGTTCCTTTCTGCTTTGCCTTGTCTAAAATTTTATCTACCAGATACCCTTCGCCCGTATCGGTGTCTTTTTCTCTAAAATTTCGGTGGTGATTTCAATCAGAAACGATTGCAATTTTGCTTCGTTCCACTTACCATAAGTCGTGGCTAATTGGTCGTTGGTTTGCCCTGCAAGTTGTTTCATTAAATCGTACGATTCTGCAATGAGTTGCATCATGCCGTACTCAAT
>CAZFQW010000606.1:0-2633 GCA_964521225.1 uncultured Roseobacteraceae bacterium | reverse complement strand
ACACAAAGGACCCATAACCGATGTAGTAATGCTCAACAACAGTACCCTAATTTCTACAGGCGACGATAACCAAGTACTTTTATGGAATGTAACAGGGGAAAGATTCACTCCAATCTACCAAGGAAAACACGACCTACTAAGTATGAAGATGAGCAACGATGGCAGATATTTAGGGATAGGCCTTAATTCTGGGGAAATGGTTTTACTCGATGCTTTCAATAATTATACACAACTATTATTTCCTTTAGGAGATTTTAATGGAGCAGTTTGGGCAATTGCATTCAGTGCCGATAGCAAGCAAATTGCCATAGGAGATAACAATGGGCAAGTAAGGGTTTATAACCTAGAGAATAGAGCTTTATTAGCAACATTAAGAGGTGGCGTTTCTGCCAGAATCAGTCAGCTGAAGTTTAATAGAAGCGGAAGTTTTCTTGCCTCTGCTAGCTTCGATGGCTCTGTAAGGCTTTGGAAAGCTGCTAATTTTAATGCACAACCTCTTATTTTTAGAGACCACTCAACATGGGTTACCTCCCTAGATTTTACACCAGACAACAAGCAACTAATTACAGGGGCGGTAGACGGGGAAGTTAAAAAGTGGTACATCACCACAAAAGATATTGCCGACCAACTGTGCAATCAAGTTGATAGAAACATGACAGAAAAAGAATGGGAAACTTATTTAGGAGAAGACATTAAATACGAGATTACATGCCCAAGTGCATCAAATCCTAATTGAAATTAATGCAACGTATTTCCATTTAATTGCGTCTTATTAAATAGAAAAACTAATTAACTAACCCAACTATAATCATGAAACTAGTAAAAGCAGACGACGACAAGAAACTTTTTGGTGTATGTGGCGGTCTTGCCAGGTACTTCGGATTTGACTCTAGCCTTTTAAGAGTCTTATTTGTGATACTCACTATTATTGGTGTAGGCTCTCCCGTTTTAGTCTATTTAATTTTAGCAGCAATTATGCCTAAAGAATATTTTTATTAAGCATTATTCAAATTTTGAAGCAAAAGGCTATCTATATTTTAGATAGCCTTTTTGTTTTATACTATGCTCGATTGTGAACCCTACTTGAATTTAAATTATACAGATTGATTTTAAATGCACTATCTACTTAGTCCAGTAATAAAAACTACTGTTTTAAGTTTCGGTGTTGCCCGTTATCTTTACAGGTAAATTTTTTTTGAGCACTTCATTAAACGAAAATTATGGCTAAAATAAAAGTACAGAATCCGATAGTGGAATTGGATGGTGACGAGATGACCCGAATCATTTGGCAGTTTATAAAAGACAAACTGATTTTCCCTTATTTAGATATAGACATCAAATATTACGATTTGGGAATGAAGAAAAGAGATGAGACAGATGATCAAATTACTATAGATGCAGCAAACGCAATAAGAGAATACGGAGTAGGGATTAAATGTGCTACAATTACCCCCGACGAAGACCGTGTAGAAGAGTTCGGACTAAAGAAAATGTGGCGCTCTCCAAATGGTACCATTAGAAACATCCTTGGAGGTACTGTGTTTCGCGAGCCAATCTTAATTAAAAATGTTCCCCGTTTAGTGCCAGGTTGGACCAAACCAATCTGTATCGGTCGTCATGCTCATGGTGATCAATACAAAGCAACCGATTTCTTAACAAAAGGAAAAGGCACTTTAACTATCACATTTACTCCGGAGGAAGGTGGTGAGCCAATTACACACGAAGTATACAAATTTGAAGATGATGGTCTCGCTATGGCGATGTATAATACTGACGATTCCATCAGAGGATTTGCAAGGGCATGCCATAACCAAGCGCTAGCAAAGGGATGGCCTTTATATCTTTCAACAAAAAATACCATCTTAAAAAAATATGATGGGCGGTTTAAAGATATTTTTCAAGAAATTTATGATGCAGAATTCAAAGAAAAGTTCGAGGCTGCTGGAATTACTTATGAACACCGCTTAATCGATGACATGGTAGCATCTGCTTTAAAGTGGGAAGGTGGTTTTGTTTGGGCATGTAAAAACTACGATGGCGATGTACAGTCAGACACGGTAGCCCAAGGTTTCGGTTCATTAGGTTTAATGACTTCAACGCTTGTAACACCTGACGGCAAAACAATGGAAGCGGAAGCCGCTCACGGAACAGTAACCCGTCATTACAGACAGCATCAAAAAGGTAAAGCAACTTCTACCAACCCAATTGCATCTATTTTTGCATGGACTCGAGGCTTGGCATTTAGAGGTAAATTAGACAATAACCAAGCACTAATTAACTTCGCTAATTCACTTGAAGAAGTATGTGTTGAAACTGTTGAAAGTGGAAAAATGACCAAAGACTTAGCCTTATTGATCCACGGTAAAGCAATGACTGAGGAACACTACTTAACCACAGAAGGATTCTTAAAGGCTTTAGATAAAAACTTACAAGCTAAACTAGCTTAAGTTTCTGCTCGAAATAAATGATAGATAAAGCCGAGACTTGTTCTCGGCTTTTCTTGTTATACGACAACTATCATACACTTAATTATATCTTCCCTAGTAGCTTTATAATTATGGAAACAGTAACAATACCTATAAGAGCATGTTTAAGTTTTTGTAAGCATTTGAAAATAAGAAATTTAAAGAGCG
>CAZFQW010000605.1:0-2645 GCA_964521225.1 uncultured Roseobacteraceae bacterium | reverse complement strand
CTACATTGCCAATGGCAGCCTTAGCAGTGGCGTTTTGCAATATGATGGTTCTTCTTGGAATGCCATTAACACTGGCGATGCCTTAACCGTTTCGATGGACGAGGCAGAAAACGGCAGAATTTATACTGGAGGGCAAAACAACTTTGGGTTTATTGAAGCCGATTCGTTGGGAAAGATGAAATTTACTTCACTTTCCGCTTTATTGCCCGATTCACTTCAAAGTTTTGGGGTAATATGGCAAACCCACTACCTGAAAGGCAAAGCCTATTATAACAATGGCGGTACTCATATTTTCGTTTGGGACGAAGCCCAAGAGAAATTTCAAATTATTACTCCTAAGAACGATTTCCACAGAACATACGAAATCAACGGGCAAATTTGGGTGAGAGATGTAGATACTGCCTTAATGCGTATTGAAGATGGGAAACTCAAAGAGTTACCCAATACAGAGATGGTAAGCAAAGCAAGTGTATTAGGCGTTGTTCCTTATTCAGAAACCGAAGTGCTGATACTTACCAGTTTCATAGGTATCCCTGAGCACACTATTACAAAGTACAATCCTACTACAGGAGCCGTTAGCCATATCGCCCAAGAAACCGCAAAAATACTATTTGAAGGAATCCCTTACCACTTTTTTAGGATTTCTGAGAACCGGTTCTTAGTCGGAACACTCAAAAATGGGTTTTATGTGTTAGATAGTAATGCAGAGTTAATTGAGCACGTTTCAACCGATGAGGGCTTACTAGACAATACCGTGTTATTTCTTTTTGAAGATACCCAGAAAAATATATGGGCATGCTTAAACGATGGCATTTCAAGAGTACAAATCTCTGACCCGTTTAGGGTTGCTTACAAAGGAGACGCTTTTGAAGGCGGAGTGGAAGACATTATTAATTACAAAGGGCAACTGTTTATCTCGACCCAAGCAGGTGTATTCGCCCAAGTAGAAGACAAGGAAAAAACTTCAAGCAATAAGAATTACAAGTTTGCCCAAATTAGTGGAATCATTACGGTACAATGCTGGGAGTTTCTGGAAGCATATGGCGAATTGTATATTGCCGCAGGCGAAAGAGGCATCTACAAAATCAATCCTGCAAATTTAAGCGCAGAAATCGAGTTTATATTTTCAGCTTATCAGTTGCATCGGTTTGAACATCGAGGTAAAAAATACATTTTCGGAGGTGGTAGAAACGGTCTTCTACTCGCAGAAAAAAAGCAAAATGGATTAGAAACTGTCTGGACAAACACGGCAACGCTGAACATGATTGTCTCTGGAATAGAGCAAGTACCCTCTCCTAATTCCGATTCTCTAACCTTTTGGTTAACCTTTGAAGACAACCAAGGAATAAGATACATTTCTGCCAATGCAGAGTCGTTTATAAAAGGCGAATTTGAAATTAAAAAACCATTAGGTTTAGAGCAAATACCCGATGGGTTTATCTATTCTTCAAAGATTGATAACCAAATTTACTTTAATACCAACGAGGGACTTTACTCACCTACAAGCAAAAACGGTATCGCTTCGGTTAAAAAAGTGAATATTTTTAGCAATACTTTTAAACATGCTAACTATCCTTTCAGAAAAATAGAAGCAAGTAAAAACGGTAACCTATGGATTGCAGGAGCTAACAAAGTGGCTTTTTGGTGTACCCCAAATGCTTATGGGAAATACGAATGTGATAGTACTGGCTTTTTTTCGTTAGATATCGGAAGTTACTTTAAGCTGTATCCGCAAGATAGAAGCATTTGCAGGAGGACAGGTACTTGCAAGACTAGATACTGAAATCCTTAAGAATACGCCAAGCTTTAAAGCGGTAATCAGATTAGTAGATACTGAAAACGACTCTCTCATTTTTGCAGGAAACCTACCAAAGCATTTTGCATTTCAACCTCCTGTTTTAGAGTTTGAGAACAATGCCCTCACCCTTAGTTACTCTTCGTTGTTTTTTGAAGACGAAGAAGATATTACTTATAGTTATCGTATTGTTGACAGTAAAAAAGATTGGAGCAAGTGGAAGAAAGAGAATCAAACCATTTACAATAATTTGTGGGAAGGCGACTACATTTTTGAGGTAAAAGCCAGAAATGTATTTGGGCAAGAAAGTGAAATTGCCCAATTTCACTTTACCATTAACCCTCCCTTTTACAGAACCTACCAAGCCTATTCAGGGTATTTATTTCTTTCAATTATTGGTATTTGGGGGCTTATCCGTTTAAACACCAACCGACTTAAAGTAGAAAAACAACGGTTAGAACGCCTTGTGAAAGCTAGAACTAAAGAAATTGAAGAGCAAAATGAGGAAATCAAAACGAAAAACATAAAATTAGAGCTTCAAAAAGAAGAGATTACAACACAAGCAGAAAATCTTAAAATAGCTAATAAAGAAATTCGGAATACTAATAGGGAATTGCAATCGAGTCGAAAAGCAATTCAGGAAAAAAACGACAAAATTACCTCAAGTATTAACTATGCAAAGCGAATACAAGAGGCAATGCTTCCGAGCCTAGAACAGATCAGAAAACCTTTGCCAGAGTCTTTTGTTTTTTTCAGACCGAGAGATATTGTAAGTGGCGATTTTTACTGGTTTGCCCAAATAGAAGATGATGATGATGGAAGCGAAAAAACAGTCCTTGCGGTAGTAGAT
>CAZFQW010000604.1:0-2650 GCA_964521225.1 uncultured Roseobacteraceae bacterium | reverse complement strand
TAAGAGCAACAGAGACCAAAGAGGAAGCTGTAGAATTATACAAGAAGGTATCCTCTATGATTGATAAGCTTGCTAAAAACAACGTAATTCATAAGAATAAGGCTGCAAACAATAAGTCGAAATTAGCGAAGTACGTTAACTCACTTTAGTATTTAGTACCATTTGCAGAATATATACAAACTAGCCTTGGTTTTATTTTACTAAGGCTAGTTTTTTGTGCATCATGGTTTATTGCCCAATTAGCACTCTGATTTTTTCTGAGATTTCTTCTACAGTCAGGCTACTCGGAAATTGTACTGGCTCTTTAAACTCAATACTTAAATTAGTACCTAGTTTCTTGTAGAACAATCCCTTTTTATCGAAAGCCCTTCTAAATCCGTTGATTACCACGGGTACTACAATAGGATTATTGCTTTTTATAATATGTGCTGTTCCTTTCCTAACAGGAGCAAACGGTTTGGTAGTACCCTGCGGAAAACTCACCACCCAACCAGATTTTAATGCATCGTTTATTTTTGTGCCAGCGGCATCATCTAGCTCTCTTTTCACATTTTCGCCCTTAGCTCTCCAAGAGCGCTCTACCGTTACAGCACCTGCATAGCTGAAAATTTTAGGAATAATACCGCTATCTTTCATAGTTTCTGCTGCCGCTACGTAATAGTTTCTTACCCTAGGCGACAGTAAGTATATAGGGAAATTTACATTATTTTTAAACCCCCATTTTACCGAACAAAATACATGATATAACGCTATTACATCGGCAAAATAAGTTTGATGGTTCGATAGAAAAAGCACATCGTTGGTAGGAAGGTACTTTAAATACTGTGTCCCCTCAATTTTTAAATTATTATGGATATTGAGCCGCGCGTAAGTAATTGCGCCGAGCGTACCAATTAAAACTCTCTTTAATAAAATCACATTACCGAAAGAATCTTTAGGGAGGATTTTAATTTTTTCAAGTTTCTGTGAAAGCCTTGAAAAAAATTGTTGCATATATTTAGAAAGTTTAAAAGTTGAGTGAAATTAACTTAACAAAAGTAATAATCTAACGCCATCCATTTTGTTCAATATCTTTTACAGTATTTAGAACCTTTTCTTTTAAGCCATTTCTGTAAAATAAGAGGTTTTCGGCAACGTTCTCGTCAAAAGTTGAAACGATTTTTGCTGCTAAAATTCCTGCATTTAAAGCCCCATTGAGTGCTACCGTAGCTACGGGAATCCCCCCGGGCATCTGCAAGATAGATAAAATAGAATCCCAACCATCAATTGAGTTACGCGACTTTATAGGCACTCCAACTACAGGTAGTGTGGTTAAAGACGCAACCATTCCCGGTAAATGTGCAGCCCCCCCAGCTCCTGCAATAATTACTTTTAACCCTCTTTCGCGAGCACTTTCGGCATAAGTAACCATTCTTTCAGGAGTTCTATGAGCTGAAATAATGGTTAACTCGAAAGAAACACCTAGTTTTTCTAGAATTTCTGCGGCCTCTTTCATTATAGGCAGGTCAGACTTGCTCCCCATAATGACTCCTACGTTGACTTCTGTATCCATTTTTTAAGTTTTAAATTTTATGGTGTTGTTTTTGAAACGGGCAAACCAAATAACAGACGTTATAAAAGAGTTGTTTTTAAAGCAAAACATTACATCGAACTTTTGCTAAACACTGTACATACTTTTTCTCTTGTTTCTTTAAATAGTACAAAAAATTATTAAAATAATTTATTATTTATAATGAGTGTTAATAAGTTTTGATTAAATACATCTTCTTTACTTACATTTGAAATACCAAATAACATTACCTTTTTTTATAACAATTAAACACAAA
The DNA here is from genome assembly GCA_964521225.1 of uncultured Roseobacteraceae bacterium. Lineage (GTDB taxonomy): Bacteria > Bacteroidota > Bacteroidia > Cytophagales > Flammeovirgaceae > CAYUJH01. The sequence continues at coordinate 824 of CAZFQW010000604.1, read as the reverse complement.
TAACTATGAGAGCTATTATCTCTTACCTAGTAATTTCTTTATTATTTGCAAATTCTCTATTTGCCTTGGATTTTAAAGATAAAAACACTGGCTTCAATCGTAAAAGTCTTCTTTCTAATTCGGTTCGTAACACTGGAATAGATGTATTGAAAGCAGAAAAAGCCCTTACCTCAAGCATCGAATCGATTGCTATTGCCGATTATGTAAATTATAGTTCGGTTAGCCCAAGTAAAGACGTAAATATAACAAGAAGCGTTTACACCTATCTGCGCGCCACATCGAGCGATGTAGTGAATGGCGATACTTACGTATACAGCGAAGTGAAAGAGGTTTTCCAACCTATTTTCTTAGAAGAAACTAGCCCCGTAATTGTTCAAAGAGAAGAGTTAATTGCTGCTTTTCAAAAGAAACTTTACCAAGAGTTTCCTAATCAATCTTTTGAAGTAAGCATTGAAAGCATCCAAGGACTTTACACTACACACCAAGAGGCTTCTAATGCTCAGTTGGAGTGTAAAAGCTCTAAAAAATCGGTGATTGCTTTAAAGTAAGCGTATTTACAAAACCTTTACTAAAGTTATTACTTTATCTTTCTGTTGTTAAGTATTAATGCTAATACAAGTTTAAAAAAACTGTTTAATTAGCAAGTGTTTTGAGCAAATGATTATGTCTGACTGCTTAATTTATCAGTATATATATATTTTGTACAACAGAAACTTTAGTAAATGAGCGATTTTAAGGTAGCACTCGCTATTCAGCTTTTACATAACGATGTATTGGAAACACATTCTCATAAGTTATTTGAAAATAAAAAGGAGAGTAAGGTA
>CAZFQW010000603.1:0-2654 GCA_964521225.1 uncultured Roseobacteraceae bacterium | reverse complement strand
CCTTTAAGTTTTCATTAACTTACAAAAAAGAAAAATAAAAGGCACAACCTGAATATTAAAGTAAAGAAGATTTCAATCTTTTAACCTTGTGGTATAATATTGATATTTTTAATGAGGTTTCAGTAATAAGGCATTTATTTTTATACAAGATTAGCTTAATAGTATATAGCCACATATGTATTTAATCACTCTTATATCGTCAGCATTGGTAGGGGCTAGTATTTACTTTTTATGTAGATATTACAATAGGAAAGCAGCAAACAGGCTTAATGAAGTGCTTGATAAATTATCGAAAGGAGATACCTCAGAAACCCTAGAGTTAGAAAAGCAAGGTAACTTTGTTTCTGTTGCTCAAAACATCAATAAAGTTATTTCTAATTTGAGAAGTGCGGCACGTTTTAGCGAAGAAATTGGAAGTGGTAATTTCACGATAAACTACGAGTCTGCCAGCGAAACCGATAGTTTAGGCCAATCCTTAGCAGGTATGTTAAACCGTTTACAAGAAGTATCGGAACAAGATAAAGTAAGAAGATGGTCAACAGAAGGCTTGGCCCATTTTTCAGAAATTTTCCGCTCTAGTACCGACGATTTAATTGCACTATCAAGAACTATTATTGTTGAGTTAGTGAATTACATGAATGTAAACCAAGGCGGATTTTTTATTTTTAATGATGACGACCCCGAAGAACCTATCCTCGAGCTTACGGCTTGTTATGCTTACAGCCGTAGTAAATACATGGAAAAAAATATTCCTGTTGGAGATGGCTTAATTGGGCAGGCATACCTCGAAAAAGAAACAATTTACATGACAGAAGTGCCTCAATATTATACTGAAATTACTTCTGGTTTGGGAGAGGCAACGCCTTCGAGTATATTAATCGTACCCCTTAAAATTAACGAACAAGTTGAAGGAGTAATTGAAATTGCAGCTTTTGAAGACTTTAAACCATACCAAATTGAGTTTGTTGAAAAACTAGCAGAAAGCATTGCTGCAACGATTACTGCAGTAAAAACAAACGCAAAAACAAGAAAGCTCCTCATTCAATCGCAAGAGCAGGCAGAGAGAATGCGTTTGCAAGAAGAAGAAATGCGCCAAAAGAACGAAGAGCTAGAAACCTCGCAAGAAGAACTGAAGTCACAGAAAATACAACTTGAAACTATTTTAAAAGAATCGAAAACACAAGAAGCAAGTTTAACCTCTTTGATTAATAACACTACCGACTTAATTGTTACAATTGACACAAAGTACGACATACAAATTTTTAACGAAGCTTTTGAAAAATATTATTCACCAGAAAGCGATGAAAGTGAGACGGTAGCGTTTGGGGTAAATATATTACAGTTTTATCCTGATAATTATAAAATAGCTTTTCAAAACGATTTTGATAAAGCACTGAAAGGTGAACGTTTCCATGTACAGCGTAAAATGATTAGTAAAGGCTCATTTTTTATTTATGATATATATTATAGCCCTATTGAGTCTGAAACGGGGGAAATTACAGGGGTAGCTGTGTACTCTAAAGAAGTTACAGAATACATCAAGAAAAACGAAGAAATTAGACGTACACAACAAGAAATTGCACAGCAAGCACAGCAACTTTCACATAATAAAGAGGCAGTGAACAGAAGCGGAGTAGCTACCGTAGAGTTTGATATGGATGGTTATGTTTTAGATGCGAACGAAGCCTTCCTTAAAATTATGAAGTACGACGACCTAGACGAAATTTTAGGGGAGAGCCACGAAATATTTATGCCGCCTCAGCAATTAAACTCCAAAGTATATAAAAACTTTTGGAACCGTCTTAGAAACGGGGAGTCGTCGAGTGCGCAATACGAGAGAATTACAAAAACAGGAGAAACCGTTTGGTTGGCAGGTTCTTACAACGTGGTTACCGAAGTAAACGGAAGAGCCATTATGGTAATTCAAGTAGGTTTTGATGTTACCGAAACCGTAGAGCTAATTTATAAGACAATGCACCAAGGGCAGCAACTGCAGATGGCGCAAAACGAGGCAAAAAAACAAGTAGACGAACTCCATTTGCAAAAGGCAAAGCAAGAAGCTATTGTAAATGCTTTGGCCGATGGAATAATTCAGTTTGATGCCCGTGGAAATGTAGAGTACTGTAATAGGGCTTCTGAGACGCTCTTAAACATTCAAAAAGAAAATATCATAGGGCAATCTATCCAAAACTTTCTTCCCATTACCGTAGCACTTGTTTCGGCGAAACACTCAAAAATTTGTATCGTTTATAGCGATGGCCAGCAAATTGAGTGGGAGCAAGACCAGCAAATTCAAATACCAACACAGCACGATGAAAGCATCAGTATCAATCTTTCATTAAAGGAAAATATACTGGGAGACCAGACTATTTACACTGTTTTTCTGCAAAACGGGGCGCTTCAAAAAGCAAGTTCATGAAAGATTTAATTTATATGCAGCGAGCGCTTCAACTTGCTGCATTAGGTTTAGGGAAAGTAAGCCCAAACCCCATGGTGGGCTGCGTAATTGTAAAAAATGATAGAATAATAGGCGAGGGTTACCATCAGTTATATGGGCAGGCACATGCAGAGGTAAAGGCTATTCAAAATATAGAAAACAGGGAAGAAGCAGAAGGGGCAACTGCCTATGTAACCCTAGAACCTTGCTCGCATTA
>CAZFQW010000602.1:0-2667 GCA_964521225.1 uncultured Roseobacteraceae bacterium | reverse complement strand
AGTTATATGCAGTTTTGGCTAACCGACTCTACCAATCATTTTATTAGAGCGGCACTTTATTTCCCCTATTCGCAAAAAGCAGACTCGTTAGCACCTGTGATTGAGTATATGAAAGAAGATATGTTCGAAATCATTAACTCGCTTCAGTGGAGAGAAGTTGCCGCTCAATAATTGGTAAAACTTGTTGCAGTTACCAATGAAGGCAACAAAAAAAGTACAGCAATTCAATACTGTACTTTTTTTACTCAAAATATCATCTTTCCCCTAAAAAATCGTCCTAATCTCATCTTTTAAGAAAGTAAGCGCATTGTTAATATGATTTACCTCACTAGAAAGCACAATTTCAAAAATCTTTTTGGCAAGTTGTATCGAAGGTGCTTCGGGTTCTAAAAACTCAGCCGATGAGTTAATCATCGAAATAGTATTTTCCATAGCTTGCCGGGTAAGTTCCCATGCTTGATCGCTCATATAAATTTGTTGCGATAGATTATGGTAAAACTCTTGCTTAATGTCGTTCACTAAAATATGTTGAAATTGGGCTACATTATATGAGCCATCGTTAAGACGAGAAATTAAATTATTAGGTGTAATTCTTTCTAAGAATATTGCCATTCGTTCGTAAGCTTGTAACCTTAACGGTAGCGCAGTTTTATTGTATTCAAGTTTAAGCTTTGCATTGCTTTCCTGAAATTGCTTATTAAGAAAAGACCTAACAATTAAAAAAACTGCATAAAGCACTAAACCAGCAGGAACAATTATTTGAAGAAAATCTAAGAGGATATCCATAATTAATTTTTAAAGGATTAATTTCAAATCAATATTAATAAAAAGTAGGGTTAGGTTTGTAAATCAACTTCGATTCTTTGCAAGAACCATACTTTAGACCAATAGAAAGAACAGAATTTTAGAATGTCGCAAAAAATTCAATATCAATACGCTCCTTCAAATTTAGAAAACTCTGAGCCAACCTTTTTTAAAAAAGAAGATTTAGCTCCAGGGCAAATGATATTGAACATGGGACCCCAGCACCCTTCGACCCATGGCGTACTTAGGCTAGAAATTTTAACTGATGGAGAAATAGTTTTAGATGTTGTACCCCATGTAGGCTACTTACACAGGTGTTTTGAAAAACACGCCGAAGCATTGGCATACAATCAGATTATCCCTTATGTAGACCGGATGGACTACCTTGCCGCAATGAATTCAGAACATATTTATGCAATGGCAGTAGAAAAACTATTAGGGATTACAGACGATATTCCTAAAAGAGTAGAATACATAAGGGTGGTTGTGGCAGAACTAAATAGGATCGCTTCGCACTTTGTAGCGATTGGGACTTACGGAATTGATATTGGCGCTTTTACTCCGTTCTTATGGCTTATGCGCGACAGAGAGCATATTTTACGATTACTTGAGTGGACTTGTGGTTCTCGAATGCTTTATAATTATATATGGGTAGGGGGGCTTTATTACGATTTGCCCGTTGGTTTCGAAGAGCGATGCAAAGAGTTCGTAACTTACTTGCGCCCTAAGCTCTTGGAATTGAAACATTTACTTATTGATAATAAAATTTTTAAAGACCGAACTGCCAACGTGGGTGTACTGCCTCTTGAAACGGCTATTAACAGGGGCGCTACAGGGCCAATGCTCAGAGGCTCGGGTTTAGCATTTGATTTACGGAAAGTCGATGCCTATTCGGTATATCCGCAGTTAGATTTCGATGTGCCAATAGGAGAAGGGAAAGTAGGAACGCAAGGCGATTGCTGGGATAGAACCTGGGTGAGGGTGCTCGAATGCTACGAATCTTTAAAGATAATTGAACAGAGTTTGGAAAAACTCACAGGGAGTCATAAACGAACGAAAGAATTTAACCCTCGTGCAGCAGTGCCTAAAAAACTACGGGCACCAGAAGATAAAACTTTATACTTTCGTGGAGAAAGCCCCAAAGGAGAATTGGGCTTCTTTATTCAATCGCAAAAAAATAAAGACATACCCTATCGGATGAAGGTACGCTCGGCTTGTTTTATGAATCTTTCTTTCATAGATAGTATTTCAAAAGGCTGTATGCTTTCAGACTTAGTAGCTATTGTAGGTTCTTTAGATTTGGTAATGGGAGAAGTTGACCGTTGATGAATACTGAGAAATTGAAAATTGCCATATTTACACCTACTTTCCCACCAGAGTTTGGGGCAGCTCCTTCAAGGCTTGCCGATATGGCTAAGGGGCTAGCATTGGCAGGGCATCAAGTAGAGGTTTTTACCGGGTTGCCAAACTACCCGCAGGGGAAAATCGCTCCCGATTACAAAAACACATTCTTTACCGAAGAGCAAAACGAATTTTATAAAATAAAACGGCATTGGATTTATCCCATAAAGAGTAACAGCAAGCGGCATCGCTTGTTAAATATGCTTTCCATTGCCTCGTCGGTTTTTAAGTCTCTGCCTCATTTAATGCAGACTAAACCCAACTTATACATTGTTCAATATCCGCCCATAGTATTACCAATTACCGTTTGGCTGTTTTCTAAACTTACGAAATCAGTATTTTTTGTGAATGTATCGGACTTATGGCCTTCGGCGATTATTGATTTAGGAGTGATGAAAAAGGGATTCGTTTTTAAACTACTTTTAAAGCTAGAGCGGTTTGTCTACTGCCAAGCAGACTACT
>CAZFQW010000601.1:0-2682 GCA_964521225.1 uncultured Roseobacteraceae bacterium | reverse complement strand
TTTTATGATAATTCGTTTTTAAGAAATTAAATTTTTAAACATGCTCTTATTAGTGATATTCGTGGCTACTTTTTAACACTAAAAGCTCTAATTGAAAATCAGATTAGTCTTAAGAAAAATAATCAACTATTTCTTCTTGGAGATTATATAGACCGAGGACTAAGAAGTAAAGAAGTACTCGATTACATTATTCATCTTCAACATGAAAACTACCTTGTCTTTCCACTAAGAAGAAACCACAAACAAGACCTACTAAAACTAGTAACCAATATAATCCTAAGCTTTGTAGGGCCTTTATGGAGCTTATGAATAAAAATAAAGGGCTGCTCAACGAAAATAATCGCCTTGTAAAAAAAATACAGGAATTTTATGGAAGAGCGCCCCTACTTGTACGAATTAGACGATTTTTATCTAGTACCTGCCAGCTTGGCTTTACACAAAAAGGGGGCTTTCACCGATTTTGATTCGATGATTAGAATGAGAAATCCTAAATATGATGAAGAAAATTTGAAACGGCTTCACGGGAAAAGAATTATTTATGGGCATACAGTTACACAATACAATGAAATTGTTAGGAGCATAGAAAAAAGCTATGGTAGTTGCACTTGATAATGGCTGTATTTACACAAAGCAAAACAACATTGAAGGATATGACGGACTTGGCAAGCTTTGTTGCCTTAACTTGGATACATTTGAGTTATTTTCACAAGGAAATATTGACCAAGATAAAGGCAAAAGGAATTAAACTACTGAATTTCTGATGGTATAAAATATTGATTCATACTACTTAACTATACATTTCGGTTTGTGAAGCGCAAACCGAGGTGGCTATAAATAAGCACCATCAGGTACTTAACTAAAAACTCGTCGCTTAAAACGAAATACTCCCAAATTTCTGTAGTAACTTTAAGCACATTTGGACACTTTTTCAATTTAGCATTCAATTCATTTGTCAGATTATTACTCGATATTAGGCGTAAGCTTTTATGCTTCTTCAGATGAGATAAAAGCTAAGTACAAACGCTTGGCAGTGAAATATCATCCCGATAAAAATCCTGATAACCCGGAAGCAGAAGAGCAGTTTAAACAAATCAATGCTGCTTATCAAGTTCTTTCTAACCCTCAAAAGAAATCGCAGTATGATCAGTTAATCTTGTACATTCTTACAAAGAAAGCAGAAGAAGAAGTTGTAGAAACAAAGCAAACGCACCCTAGAGATAGGCGAAGGCGACCTGCAACTCCATATAATGGACCTGTTAGGAAAGTTATTACTCCTTTAGACAGAAAAAATGTTCGCATAGTTTATTTCCTCAGTTTTTTAAGTTTCGTGGGGCTAGTTCTATTTTGTGGGTGGTTTTATTTTTTCATGGAACGGTTTACTGCGGAAACATGGACTGAAAAAGCGAGAGTAGCCTATAACAAAGGGGAATATTTACGCGCTTTAAGTTTTTTAAGAGATGCCTTCAAAAAGATTGGGGATATTCCCGAAACTAACCACCTGAAAGGTGCAATAGAAATGTATGAGTTTAAAAACTACAAATCTGGATATTATTTCATCAACCGCTCTATCTTATTTGCAAAGCAACAAGAAACCCCTATTCCTACAGAGTACTATTTTGACAGAGCTTATGCCTTGTACAATCTAGAGAAATATGACTCCGCCTCCTTAGACCTGTCTAAAGTTTTGCAAGATTCTAGCGGGCATCATCATGCCCAAATTTTATTGGGAGATATTTATTTGCACGAAAAAAAGCTGTACAAACAAGCTATAGAACTATACAAAGCTGCTTTTGCATCCGATACGTTTAAGCATTTAGCTACTATCGGAGAGGCGATTGCCCAATACGAGCTCAAAGAGTATAGGAAATCGGAAAGTTTACTACAGTTAGCCTATTTACAAAAGCCTGAAAGTGGCTTAGTAAGCTATTACCGAGCGCTTAATGCTTTAAAGGCAGAAAAAGATACTATAAAAGGATGTATTTTGTTAGAGCAAGCATATACGCAAGGTGTTAGAGATGCCAGATTTCAACAAAGTGTCTATTGCCGAAGCGATTCTACTTGGTATTATCAGCTATATCCCCTGCTAGAGTGAATGGGTGAGGAAGAGAAAAACAAAAAGCACAGAAGGTAAAAATTCCTCCTGTGCTTTTTGTTTTATTGGATCAAATACCGACAGAAATCAGGTTAAACAATTCCAACGATAATTAAAATAATACCAATGGCAAGTAAGATTATTCCTAACTGATAGCTCAGTAAGAGGGCTATCACTATGCCTGCTAATGATAAAATTACTCCTAGTCGAACATAACTACTATTGCCTTGGGCAGCTTTTGCAATTTTAGCTTCTCGTTTTTCAAGTTGTTTTTTGATTTTCGCTGCTTTCGTTTCCGATTTTGCATCGCTTATTTTCTCTATTTGCTTGTGTTGCTTTTCGAGCTGTTTGTTTAGTACCTGCTCTAGCTTTGCAGTTTTTTTCTCTCCAAGTTTGTCTTTGTGTTGTTCTAAGACATTACTGAGATGTGCCTTTTGCTCTTCTAAGCTAAGTTCTTGCTGCTCAATAGGTTCTGCTCCTGCTTGTGGGCTTGATTCTCCAGTGGTTTCCCCAGTGTTTGCAAACGACAACGATGCTACTAATAGGAACGATAAAATTAAAGTTAGACTCTTCATAGAATGAATTATGTT
>CAZFQW010000600.1:0-2683 GCA_964521225.1 uncultured Roseobacteraceae bacterium | reverse complement strand
TGGGCGGGAATGAACCCTAAAAAAGCAACACTTTGGGCAGTAGGAAGTGCATTTTTTGCCATCAGTTCTATTGAGGTTTTTGATGGGTTTTCTGAAAGTTGGGGGGCTTCGCCTACCGATTTGCTGGCTAACCTGAGTGGGGCAACACTGCTTACCATCCAATATTTTGCATGGGGCGAAGAAAAAATACGTTTTCGGTGGAGCTATGCCAACAGCGGGTACGCGCAATACCGGCCCAATGCTTTGGGAAGCAATATGCATGAGCGATGGCTAAAAGATTACAACGGACAAGTATATTGGCTTTCGGCAAGCCCGGCTGCTTTTATGCGCAAAGGCAAGCCTCCGCAGTGGTTAGGCTTGGCTGTAGGCTACGGTGCCAACGGAATTATAGGAGCATACGAAAACCCACAAACTATTGATGGAATTAAAATCCCTACTTTTGAAAGAAGAAAACAGTTTTATATTGGCCCTGACCTATTTTTAGATAAGATTAAAACAAATTCTAAGCTTTTGAATACATTGTTTTTTTTATCCGGTGGAATTAAACTCCCCCTCCCTGCTTTAGAATATACCGAAAACCGTGGATGGAATATTTATTGGGGGTTTTAAAACACGAAATTAAACCTGATTTATATTGATAGTCAGTAGATTATTATTTTTTAATTCGTGGTTTAAAATTACTCATTCATCTACTTGTTATTCTTTAGTCTTTATAACGCTTTGTGTTCTGAATAGATGGAAATCAAAAACCGAATTTAATCAGCACAGATAACAATTCTATCTACTGTTAAAGCACTTTGTTAGAAACCGCCAAAAGTTGCACTACTACTATTATTTCTATTTATACCCTCATTACTCCTGTATAAAATCTAAAAGTCAAATTTTATTATTATCTTCAAAAGAAGATGAAAAATTTACTTTAATACTATTATTATCATGAGTTCTGACATTAAACGGAGAGATTTTATTAAGAAAGTAGGAATTGCAGGAGCGGCAGTTACTATTGTGCCTCGCCATGTTTTGGGCAGAGGTTTTGTAGCCCCTTCAGATACATTTTACATGGGTGGGGTAGGAGCAGGAGGCAAAGGTTTTTCTAACCTTACAGGCTGTGCCGAGAGCAAAAATGTGAAAATTGCAGCGCTATGCGATGTAGACGATGAACGTGCAAAAAAAGCAGTAGGTCAATTTAAAAATGCTAAGTACTACCAAGACTACCGAAAAATGCTCGATACAGAGTCGGGGCTAGATGGCGTAATTGTCTCTACTCCGGACCACATGCACGCCATACAAGCATTAGATGCCATGCAACGAGGTAAACACGTTTATGTAGAGAAGCCTTTAACACACGATATCCACGAGGCACGCCAAATGACAGAAGCTGCCCATAAATACAAAGTGGTAACACAGATGGGAAACCAAGGAGCCTCAGGCGATGGCGTAAGAAAAATGCAAGAGTGGTACCAAGCCAATGTAATTGGCGATGTAGAAGAAGTTTGGTGCTGGACCGACCGCCCCGTTTGGCCACAAGGGATTCCTTGGCCGTCTGAAAAGGCAAAAATCCCTAAAACACTAAATTGGGACTTATGGTTAGGAACAGCCCCTCAAAAAAATTATGTAGATAATTTAGTACCCTTCAACTGGAGAGGCTGGTGGGACTACGGCACAGGAGCTTTAGGCGATATGGCTTGCCATATTATTGAACCTGCTTTTAAAACCTTAGAATTGGGTTACCCGGTTTCGGTAGAGTGTAGTGTAGGCTCAGTGTATGTCGGAGAGTTCCGTAGAGGCTATTTCCCCGATAGTTGTCCCCCTTCTTCGCACATTACTTTGATGTTCCCAGAAAGAAACGGAAAGCCACCAGTAAAAATGCATTGGATGGACGGCGGCATTCAGCCAGCTCGCCCAGAAGAATTAGAAGCGAATGCAGTAATGGGAGATGGTGGAAATGGCGTGATTATGAGAGGCTCAAAAGGTGTAATTATGTGCGATACTTACGGTAGAAACCCACGTTTACTTCCTGTTAGCATGAACGATTACGTGAACGTCCCTGAAAAACTACCCAGAGTACCCGAAGGGCATCATTTGCAGTGGGTAAACGCCGCAATGGCAGGTTACAAAAAAGCAGAAACAAGTTCAGATTTTGATATTGCAGGCCCGCTCACAGAGAGCATCTTAATGGGGAACTTGGCAATCAGAAGTTTCGATTACCGAGTGAAAAACAAAGAAAACCCCGACCGTTGGGATTACCCAGGCCGTTATATCAAGCTACTTTGGGATGGCCCGAATATGAAGGTTACTAATTTCGACCCCGCCAATGCTTTAGTAAAAAGAGACTACCGTACAGGCTGGTAATTTAATTTTAAAAGCTCATTGAAAACTAGATTTAATGAGCTTTTCTTTTCCCCTAAAATAACCTTACTAATTATGAAAAATTCTACTAGAAGAGAATGCCTTAAAAAGCAATTGCTACAAGTTTATTTGCATTTGTAGGAGGGTATTCATCCCTTGCGAATCCTATTGAAAAAGAATTTCAAAAATTAGCTCATCCATTAGCAACTCCAGTACGCTTACACTCTAACGAAAACCCTTACGGCACTTCCCAAAAAGTGAGAGAGGCAATGAAAGACGCTTTCGATTTAGGTTGCCGTTACCCGTACTCTTATGTTAAAGAACTAACAGAAGC
>CAZFQW010000599.1:0-2688 GCA_964521225.1 uncultured Roseobacteraceae bacterium | reverse complement strand
AACTCGTGATGTATATGGAGATGACGTATCAGAGTTTTTTAATGCCATCACAGGGCATTCATTCCCTAACCAATACAAAACATTAATGACCGCCCCAACCTACATGCGCACAGAGTTAATTGAGCTGATAGAAAATGAGGCACAAAACGCTAGAAAAGGGCTGAAAAGTGGGGTTGTTTTTAAAATGAATTCTTTACAAGACGATAAAATTATAGATGCCCTTTACAATGCTTCGAATGCAGGGGTTAAGGTAAAATTAATTGTAAGAGGAATCTGCTGCTTACGCCCTAGCAGAAAGGGACTGAGCGAAAACATAGAAGTTTTTTCTTTAGTAGGAGATTATTTGGAGCATTCTCGAATTTTTTACTTCCATAACGATGGCGACCCCATCGTTTATGGTGGAAGTGCCGATGCCATGGTAAGAAGCTTTGACAGGAGGATAGAATCGCTTTTCCTTATTATTGACCAACAGGCTAAACAAGAGGCCATTAATATTTTAGATTATAACTTGAAGGATAATGTAAACTCCTACAGAATGAATGAAGATGGTAATTATCTAAAAATTAAAGCCGATAAGTCTGAAGCGTTTAACACCCACGAAACATTCTTCGAGGTTACCGAAGAAATTATTTCTAAAGCACATCTATTCTAACCAAAAAGGGAGGAGATATTTAAAAATATCTCCTCCCTTTTTATTACTTCTTTTTTTCCTCCTCATCTTTCTTATCCTTAAGAGGATTTAAATAAGTCGCAACATCGAAAGCAACCTTATCTCGGATTATAATGGAGTCTGGATACTCTTCTTTAAGGAGAAAGTGCATTTCGTATGCTTTTACCCTATTGGTATAATCGCCTATCTTCACCTTAAAATTAGGTTGTTCGTAATTGAGATAGATGGGCACTTTAATTTCCAATTTTTCTTCAAGATATTTAATTACCTTTTCTGCCTCATTTCTATCTCCAGCAGAGTAAACCTGTATTCTGTAACCGGGAAATGACTCTACTCGTAAATTCGTTCTAGCCATTTGGGCTACTAAAGCGTCTATATCTTTTGTTACGCTCGCATCAAATGCTAAATCGCCCCAACTTACCATTTCAGCTTGGTTGGCAGAAGCATTTTCGTTCCGAGTAGATTCTACCTTAATTCTATATGCTGTTAAATCGTCTGTAAACTCTGAGCGAGCAGTGGTGCCGCTTCCTGCTGCACATCCAAACAATGAGGTAAACGATACATAAAACACAAAATGAAGAATACGATGCATGGCTTTACTTTAAGTTACTGAGTATTAAACTAAGAAAAAGAAAAACTTCCTCATAATTATACATTAAAAGATTAGTATGTATTAAGAGGAAGTTTTTAGGCTATTATAAAAGGCTTCGTACCATCAAACATTTTGAGTGTGGTTATCGGCGGAGAAAACGGTGATTTTTTTTCTTCGGAAACCTGTTTTTATCTGGCAGTATGAAAGTGTTTATGTTTAATCTTCGATCAAGACACACTTATTATTTAGTACATCTTGCTCTACAACTTTGAACTTCACCGCTTTTTTAACAGACCCATCACTATAACGAACACTCACCCTATCGTTTCTATTGGGAAGCTTAATTTTTTTGATAGGCTTAGTAACTTCAACTTCTCGTTGTTGTGGTGCTTCGGGCATTACGCCGCCTCCACTTAAAGCCGAAGCAGTTTCTGCTTTTTGTTCTTTTGTTCTCGGTGTTTTTTTTCTTTGTGCTCTCGCTTCTTGCACTTCGTTAGGGTCTCTAAGAGGAAGCGTGGCTTTTGCCAAGAACGAAACCGTTGAATTATTGACAGATTCTATAAACCCTTTGAAAAGAGTAAAAGCCTCAAATTTGTACATTAAAAGAGGGTCTTTCTGCTGGTATCTAGCATTTTGAACCTGCTCTTTCATCTCATCCATTTCACGTAAATGCTCTTTCCACTCTTGATCAATTACCGCTAGGGTAATAGATTGCTGCATGGTATCTATCAATGACTGACCATTAGAGCCAACTGCTTTTTCTAGGTTTTCAACTACTTGTAACTGGTGTTTACCATCGGTAAACGGCACCACAATTTCTTTTACAGTTGCCCCTTTATTTTCATAAACATCTCTGATAACTGGGAATGTTTTTTCTACAATTAGCTTGTTCTTCTGTCTGTATTTTTCAATAGCTTCTTGGTAGAGTTGCAGGGTCAATTGCTCAGTGCTTCCTTGCTCAAAAGCTGTAACATCTATGCTGGTTTGCATTCCAAAAGAATGCAAAATATCTAGCTTAAAGCCATCATAATTTCCTACGTTTGATTCTACAATGGTTTGAGCGACATCATAAAACGCATTCATAATATCTAACTGAAGACGCTCCCCAACTAACGCATTTTTACGACGTCTGTAAATCACTTCTCTCTGCGAGTTCATCACATCATCGTACTCTAAAAGGCGTTTACGGCTAGAGAAGTTATTCTCCTCCACTTTTTTCTGTGCTCTTTCAATCGATTTGGTAATCATAGAATGCTGAATCACTTCACCTTCATCTAAGCCTAAACGATCCATTACTTTGGCAATCCTATCAGAACCAAAAAGGCGCATTAAATTATCTTCCAAACTCACAAAGAACTGCGAAGAACCTGGATCTCCTTGGCGGCCCGCACGTCCTCTTAACTGCCGATCAACTCTTCTCGACTCG
>CAZFQW010000598.1:0-2693 GCA_964521225.1 uncultured Roseobacteraceae bacterium | reverse complement strand
GGGGCGCACGTAAACTTCTTTGAAAGCAATTATTTTATAGACGTATTCAGATGTTTCTTTATTTAAATATAAATCGTAGTAAGACGATGCTTTTTGTTTCTTTAGCTCTCTTTCTATGCCACTCATTCCTCTATTGTAGGCTGCCGCTACCAAAGTCCAATTATTGAGTCGTTCGTATGCCTGTTTAAAAAACTTACAAGCCGCTACAGTCGATTTTAAAGGATCGTATCTTTCATCTATTTCTTCGTTGATTTCAAGCCCAAACTCTTTGCCTGTAAGCTCCATAAATTGCCAAAACCCAACTGCTCCTACCGGAGATTCTTTATTACTAATGGCACTTTCAATAGCCACTAAGTACTTGAAATCGTCGGGGATGCCGTAGCTTTCTAAAATTGGCTCTATCTTAGGGTACCAGCGATTTGCCCTTTTCATTAATATTTGAACTCCAAATTTCCCATCGATATTTCTATGGAGTTCTTCGTCTAATTTTTCTCTGATGTCGGGCTCTTTTAGGGGTACATGCTCTTCGCAAAAATCTATGCTATCGGGCAGCGTGATATTCGTTAGCTCTATGCCTGCTTGGTACGCTATATTTAGGCGTTTCCCTTCCTCTAGCTTATCCCAAATGTTATAAACTAAGAGGGCGATTAAACCTATAAATAGAAGTACATTTTGCAGGTTTTTCAAATTGATTAAAAGTTTGGTGAAAGTAGATATTTACCATAAAACTCGTCTATTGCATGTACAGCCTCTTCTGGGGTATCGACAATGGTGATTAAATCGAGGTCGGTCGAACTAATATTTTGTTCTTTTTCTAATAGCACTTCTTTGATCCAATCTATAAGTCCTTGCCAGTATTCGCGCCCGTAAAGTACAATGGGGAATCGACCTATTTTTTTGGTTTGTATGAGTGTGTAAGCTTCAAATAGCTCGTCTAAAGTCCCTAAACCACCTGGCATTACTATAAACCCCTGCGAGTATTTTACAAACATTACTTTCCTAACAAAAAAGTAGTCGAAGTTAATAAGTTTATCGGCATCTATATAAACGTTGTTATGTTGCTCGAAAGGTAATTCAATATTAAGCCCTACCGATTTTCCTTTTTCTCTTCTAGCACCTTTGTTTCCTGCTTCCATAATGCCAGGTCCTCCTCCGGTAATTACGCCGTAGCCATGTTTTACAAGCCTAGCGGCAATTTCTTCTGCCGATTGATAGTACTTATGGTCTGGCTTAGTTCGGGCAGAGCCAAAAATAGAAACACAAGGGCCTATTTTTGCAAGCTTTTCAAAGCCTTCTACAAATTCAGACATCACTTTAAAAATCACCCACGAGTTGGCACTTTTTATTTCATTCCAATCTCTTTCTTTAAAAGCATTAATTATTTTGATTTCTTCCTCGTTGTTTGTGGTATTTACTTTGCTTTCCATGGAGTATTAGTTAATATTTTTTTTTGTAATGAACCTATAAAAGCGACTTACCCACATTATCGAAATAAACGTAAAAGCCAATAAACCAACAGAAACTGGCATTAATAGTTCATTCCCCTGTAAAACAAAAAATACAATAGCAGGGGCAATTAACAGTCTTAGATATTCTGCATAAATTGCCCCCTTTTTAGCATCGAACATTCCCCCTTGTACCGCAACGCTAAATACTAAAAAAGCCACTACCCCTGCTTGGATAAGCGTAGAAACGTTTCCTGTGTTGAACATAAATACAGCAGTTCCTACCAAAGTAATTACATACTGAAGCAGTAAATAAATATTTAAACTTAGGGGAATTTCTTGATTATACTTCTTATAGCTGTTTCTATCGACACTAGGAGGCTTTCTAAATCCTCCATTTTCGGCAGGTAGCCAACCTGGTTTGTAAAATAAAACCTTCATTTTATTCCCAAAACCTTTCACACTAGCTACATCCTCAAAAAGGCATTTAAAAGGGATAAAATGGGCATACACGGGATTCCAAGTGTTAATAGGAGTTGTAACTCCATAAACAGGTCTTTCTTCTTCTACTTGAAAAGTATCGAAAATTCTATCCCATATAATAAAAGTGCCCCCATGGTTTTTGTCGATATATTTTGGGTTTCTGCCGTGGTGCACTCTATGATGCGAAGGAGTATTGAAAATAAACTCTATGAATGTTGGAAATTTATTGATTGCCTCTGTATGAATCCAAAACTGATACAATAAGTTAATGGCACTCGCCAATAAAAACCATTCTGTTTTAAACCCTAGCAAAGCTAGGGGCAAATAGAAGTAAAAAGTCCATACTTTTTGTACTGCTCCCTGCCTTAATGCCACAGAGAGGTTGTATTCTTCACTTTGGTGATGTACAGAATGCCCTGTCCAAAAAAGATTTACCTCGTGGCTTACTCTATGCGCCCAATAGTACAGTAAATCCTGGCCCATAAAGCAGATGGCTATCCAATACCAAGCTTCTTGCAAATCGAAGAAGCGAAAGTAGGTCCAAACCACATGATAAGCAGCTACTGTAAATACTTTGGCAAACAAACCCGTTAGTTGTTCTGTAATTCCGCAGCTGATATTAGAAAATGCATCGCTTAGCTTATAATATTGTTTGTGTGTAATTCTCCCATAAATAAGCTCAATAAAGATGAGCAAAAAGAAAATGGGGATTGAAAGTATAATAGGGCTCGGGTTCATTATTATGCGAGTAGGTTTATAGCTAAG
>CAZFQW010000597.1:0-2696 GCA_964521225.1 uncultured Roseobacteraceae bacterium | reverse complement strand
GGGCTTGTAGTTTCGCCATGCTCGACTTGGTCTGCGATTCTTGTTTTCTGAGGATTTTACTAGTTTCTTCTATTTTACGAATCTGTGCTTCTCTATTTTGCTCAAGTTGTTCCCTAGGAAACTCCTGAGCATCGGCAAAATAGATTATCCCTAAAAGCAATAAAATTGTAATTCGCAATGGTAACATAGAGTCTTTAAAGTGAAGAATTATTTATTCTTAGCAATAGTTAAAAGCTATTAAAACAAGCTCCTAAAGTTCCTTTATTACGAAACTAAAAAGTAAGTATTAAAAACTCAACAATTACCTTAATAACGTATTCTGAATACTTTGTTACTAGGGACGAATAAAAATATTACCGAAACTTACAATTTTTCCGATGATAAAAGAATCATCCTATAATTTTACCGAATGAAAAAGAAAGTACTATTTATAGATCGCGATGGCACTATCATCATAGAGCCTCCTGCCGACTATCAAGTCGACTCCCTAGAAAAATTAGCGTTTTTACCAGGTGCTATCACTTATTTGAATAAAATTGCGGCAACACTAGATTTTGAACTAGTGATGGTAACCAACCAAGATGGTTTGGGGACAGATTCTTTTCCAGAAAATACCTTCTGGCCAGCGCATAATAAGATGATGGCAATACTCGAAGGCGAAAACATTCACTTCAAGAAAGTGCATATAGATAAGTCGTTTGAGCATGAAAATTTGCCAAGCAGAAAGCCCGGAACAGATATGCTCACCGAGTATATGGTAGGTAATTACGACTTAGAGAACTCTTATGTAATTGGAGACCGATTATCCGACATACAACTAGCTAAAAATTTAGGCTGTAAAGCTATTTTTATTGGAAAAGAAAATGCAAGTGAAGCAGCATTAACTACTACAAAATGGGCTGATATCTATCCTTTCCTAAAATCGCCTGAAAGAAAGGCAAGCGTAGTAAGAACCACCAAAGAAACCGATATCGCTATCGAATTAAATTTAGACGGAACTGCAAAAGCAGAAATGGATACAGGTATTGGCTTTTTCGACCACATGCTAGAACAAATTGCAAGGCACTCTGGCTGCGATTTAAGCGTAAAAGTAAAAGGCGATTTACACATCGACGAGCACCATACCATTGAAGATACAGCGCTTGCGCTTGGAGAAGCTTTTTTAAAAGCATTGGGCAATAAAAAAGGAATAGAAAGGTATGGATTTTTGCTACCGATGGATGACGCACTTGCACAAATAGCAATTGATTTTTCTGGACGTAATTGGCTAGTGTGGGAAGCCGAATTTAAGCGCGAAAAAATTGGCGAAATGCCTACAGAAATGTTCTATCATTTCTTTAAATCGTTTACCGATACGGCAAAATGCAATTTAAATATTAAGGTAGAAGGCGATAACGAACATCATAAAATTGAAGCTATTTTTAAAGCATTTGCGAAAGCCATTAAAATGGCGATTCAAAGAACTTCCGACAGAATTCCGAGTACAAAAGGAATGCTTTAAACCTATTTATTAGATATGAAATTACCCTTACTGCTACTATTTTTTTTCGCATTTACGGTTTCTTACGGACAAGTATTAGGAGAAAAGCCTAGAAAAAGCCCCGTAGGCTTAAGTACTCATAAAAGCGATGATTTATATATTAAAGTAACTTATGGTCGCCCATCTGTTGAGGATGAAGACACTAAGGTTTTTGGGAACATAGTACCGTTAAGAAGATTGTGGCGCACTGGCGACGACGAGGCTACGGAAATTACATTTTCGGAAAAAGTAACTTTTATGAATGAAACAATTAACCCCGGTACCTACTCACTTTTTACAATCCCCGATACTGCTGAGTGGCGGGTAATTTTAAATAAAGAAGTAGGCCAGTGGGGTATTTATAAATACAATCCCGAAAAAGATATTATCAATAAAAAAACACCACTTTATAAATCGCCTAAATCATTTTTACTATTTTCTATTTTTTTAGAAGAAGCAGAAAACGGAGCAGATTTAATTTTAATATGGCGTTTTTCATCCATCAGAATACCCATAAGGAGAATTAGAAATTAGGAATTAAAAAATTTTACACATCCTCTCAATAAAAAAAACATGAACCTTGCCGATATTACCCAAAGCGAAGACACCATAATTGCCCTTGCCACACCACCGGGAACCTCTGCGCTCGCTGTATTGCGTATTTCTGGCAATAATGCCATAAGCACTACCAACCGACTTTTTAAAGGAAAAAACCTAGAAAAACAAGCAGGGCATACCCTTCATTTTGGCACTTTAAGAGATGGAGAAAAAGTTATTGACGAAGTATTAATTTCTATTTTTAAAAATCCTAAATCTTATACAGGTGAAGATAGCATCGAGATTTCGTGCCACGGTTCGGGCTATGTAGTGCAGCAAATTATTCGCTTATTTCTTAACAACGGAGTACGTTATGCAAAAGCAGGCGAATTTACCCGAAGGGCTTTTTTAAATGGAAAATTCGACTTAGCACAAGCAGAAGCTGTTGCCGATTTAATTGCCTCTGACTCGGAAATGGCACACCAAGCAGCTATGAACCAAATGCGCGGCGGATTTTCCGGGGAAATTCAAAAATTAAGAGAACAGCTTATCCATTTCGCCTCTATGATTGAACTTGAACTCGACTTTAGTGAAGAAGATGTAGAATTTGCCGACCGCCACCAACTCACAAAATTAATTA
>CAZFQW010000596.1:0-2697 GCA_964521225.1 uncultured Roseobacteraceae bacterium | reverse complement strand
CACAGGTTTCCATTGTTTGCAATTTCACTAAACCTACCGAAACGCGCCCTTCGCTGCTTACTTTTAACGAAGTAACCACCCTCTTCCACGAGTTTGGGCATGCGCTTCATTGCCTACTTGCCAACGGGAAATACCAATCGCTTTCGGGCACCAATGTCTATTGGGATTTTGTGGAACTTCCCTCGCAAATATTAGAAAACTGGGCTTACGAAAAAGAATGCTTAGACCTTTTTGCCCGCCACTACGAAACGGGGGAAACAATTCCTGAAGAAATGATTGAGAACATAAAGAAAAGTGCCAACTACATGGGAGGCTACCAAACCCTGCGGCAGTTAAGTTTCGGAATGCTCGATATGGCTTGGCACGAACAAGCCCCTAAAGAAGACCTGAACGTGGCGCAGTTCGAAGAAGAAATCATGTCGAAAACTGAAATATTTCCATCGGTTGAAGGCACTTGTATGAGTGCTTCTTTTTCCCATATATTCCAAGGGGGATACTCCGCTGGTTATTACAGCTACAAATGGGCAGAAGTGCTCGATGCCGATGCCTTTGAGTATTTTCAGCAAGAGGGAATCTTTAATAAAGAGGTAGCGGGGAAATTCAGAGAATACGTGCTTTCGGCAGGTGGAAGCGAACACCCCATGACACTCTATAAACGCTTTAGAGGACAAGAACCTTCGCCGAAAGCTTTGTTAAAACGTTCCGGATTGGTTGAAGCGTAAACTTGAAAAATACACCTTTATTCCGCCGCAGCGTAAGTTTTGGGGTAAATGCTGTGGCGGAACCTGTCTGTGTAGGCTAATCTAGCCATCTTGTATCGTCTTGTGCCACATTGGAAACACATCCTGAGTATGAAGTGATGGAACGTTTGAAAAACTGATTTTTCAACATAATTTAGGATGTAAGTACTTAAAAATTTATATTAAATCATTCCTACGTACTTACTTTAGAAATATATTTTACATGAGAGAAGCAGCATTTGTAAAGAAAAACCAAGAACGCTGGAAACGCTTTGAAAAACTATTGGGAGGGCAAGAACAAAAAGCTACCCCCGACCAACTTTCCGAGCTTTTTATTTACTTAACCGACGACCTTTCTTATGCACGTACCTTCTATCCTAAAAGTAAAACAACGGCTTATCTTAACCACTTAGCGGTGCAGGTGCATCAAAGTATTTACAAGAATAAAAAAGAAAAAGACAACCGATTTATTACCTTTTGGAAATTTGAAGTTCCGCAAATTGTTTTTCAAAACAAACGACCTTTGTTTTATTCCTTTATTATTTTCCTTGTTTCGGCACTAATAGGCGTAGTTTCCGCAGTACACGACGAAACCTTCGTTCGCCTTATCTTAGGCGATTCTTATGTGAACATGACCATCGAAAATATAAGAAAAAACGACCCAATGGCAGTTTATAAAAGTATGGAGCAGATGGATATGTTCAGCTACATTACCCTAAACAATATCATGGTATCTTTTAGGATATTTGTGGCAGGGGTTATCGCCTCTGTTGGGGTGGTTTTAATGTTGCTTTACAACGGAATTATGTTGGGGGCTTTCCAGTATTTTTTCTACGAATACGGTTTATTGTTCGAATCGTTCATGACGATTTGGATACACGGAACTATCGAAATTTCGGCAATTGTAATTGCTGGCGGGGCAGGTTTGGCAATGGGGAACAGCTTACTTTTCCCTGGAACCTACTCACGGATAGTATCTTTAAAAAAAGGAGCGAAAGATGGGCTGAAAATAGTAATTGGGTTAGTACCGCTATTTATTTTTGCCGGATTTTTGGAAAGTTTTGTAACGCGTTACACCAAATTCCCTTCCTTTATTAAATTAGGAATTATAGGGCTTTCAGCTTTTTTTATCGTCTATTATTTTGTTTTGTATCCGATTTATCTCAAAAAAATTCAACAAAGAGAACAAAACCAATAATTTGGTTTTCTACTCTAAGTAATCGAGTGCAGGCCATGCAATACTGCATTGTTTTAATGGGAGTTGGTTTCACCTTTTTTATGTGAATTGAGGTGAAAATCAGGCATTAAGCGAGTAATTTAACACATCTTATTGCCCAAAGTTTACACAATGAAAACTATAATTGAAACTGAACGCCTATTTCTTCGGGATGTAGAGGCCAACGACCGTTCTTTTATTTACGAGTTAATGAATACCCCCACATGGCACCAATTTATTGGAGATTGGAACATACATTCTTTAGAAGTTGCCGAAAATTATATTCATTCCTCTATTCGGAAAGCCTATCAAGATTTTGGATTCGGAATGTATAAGATACTTTCTAAAGAAAGTGGTTTGCCATTGGGTTTATGCGGACTTTTACAAAGAGACTATTTAGAAAGTGTTGACATAGGTTTTGCCATCCTCCCGCAATTTGAAGGAAAAGGCTTTACTTACGAGAGCGCAAGGGCGATAATGGATTTTGGATTTGCTACACTCAAAAAAGATGTTATTTTGGGAATTACTACAGAAGAAAACATTAAATCGAGAAAACTACTTGAAAAACTAGGGATGCAGCACATTGGTAGGGTAAAAAGTTCGCCGAATGCCGAAGAGATTATGTTATATTCAAGCAAATAAAAAATATGAGAAATAATACAGATTTAATTTTGGCAGTATTAATTGATGCAGATAATATTCCCTACAATAATATTAAAGAGATGCTAGACGAAATAAGTA
>CAZFQW010000595.1:0-2699 GCA_964521225.1 uncultured Roseobacteraceae bacterium | reverse complement strand
TTAGAGCATGTTTAAGTTTTTGTAAGCATTTGAAAATAAAAAATTTAAAGAGCGCAGGCACGAAAATCCAGCGGGGGTTAGGGTGGGTATGAAGGGTGGAAGCTTTGGATTTTCTTGATTTTTTGGTTCGTTTTTCATCAAGGAAAAATGAACAAATGCTAAGACAACGTTACACAAATTATTATTTTATGATAATTCGTTTTTAAGAAATTAAATTTTTAAACATGCTCTTATACGAAGTAGGGCGAAAAAAAGTAACCTTTCATTGCATTAAGCAAAATGTAAATTGGTATTACCGCAAAAGTGGGGAGCGTGCTTCTTTCGATGAGCAAACGCTTTTAAACAGGGTAAAATTTGGTTTTATCGACCGGTTTTTGCCCAAAGGAAAAAATGTAAAAATGGGTTACAAACTCATTGGAGAAAACAGGCAGTTTCCACGAAAGACCTATTCGGTAATTGTTCCGTAACACTGTATAACAACGCACATTTGTTACTAAAGTGCGCTGTTCTTCTTAAATAAACTCTGCCAATTCCATCCATCGCAATGTTTTTTTTTCTATCTGCGCTATAATTTCACCCACTTCGTTGGCCCATTGGATTAGCTCTTCGTGGCTGCCCTCACCACTGTTTAATTTGGCTTCTACGCCAGTTTTTTTCGTTTCTAACTCGTCTATTTCAACCTCTAGCGTTTCAAACTCTTTTTGTTCTTTATAAGAGAGTTTCCTTTTCGCAGATTCATTTTTTGCTTTTTCTGTGCTCGATTTTGCTTTTTCTTGTTTTAAAGCGAGTTGTTTTTCTCGCTCTCGCTCTTTTATTACCTCGCGATAATCTGCATATTTTCCGTTAAAATCTTTCACAACGCCCTCGCCCTCAAAAACAAAAAGGTGTTCCACAATTTTATCCATAAAGTAACGGTCGTGGGTAACTACCATTAAACATCCGCCAAAATCTTCTAAAAACTCCTCTAAACGAGCCATTGTCGCCAAATCTAAATCGTTGGTAGGCTCATCGAGAATCAAGAAATTTGGGTTTTTCATTAGGATGGTTAGCAGGTATAATCTCCTTTTTTCGCCCCCGCTTAACGTGGCCACTTTTTCGTACTGCCGCTTTGGAGGGAACATAAACGAATTTAAAAACTGAGAGGCAGTTAACTCGCTACCATTTGCTACGGGAATTACCTCTGCAATTTCTTGCACCACATCAATCACCCGCATATCTTCTGATAGATTGATGCCCTCTTGTGTATAGAAACCAAAAACAACCGTTTCGCCCTTTTCGAGTTCTCCGCTGTCGGGGGCAAGTTGCTCGGTAATGAGTTGTAAAAAGGTGGATTTCCCTACTCCATTGGCGCCTACAATGCCAACCCGTTCTCTTTTCTTAAAAGTATAATTGAAATCCTCTAAAATTTTAAGGTCTCCAAAAGATTTACCAAGCCCTTTGGTGGTTAAAATCTTCCCTCCCAATCGGGTCATTTTCACACCTAAACTAAGCACTTCTTTTTTCTTGCCCGAACTAGCCTTGGCTTTCAAATCTTGGAAAGCATCCATGCGATATTTCGACTTCGTGCCGCGTGCTTTGGGCATTCTACGCACCCACTCTAGCTCTTTGCGCATCAGGTTTTTTGCCTTTTCTACTTCGCTGGCATTTTGCATTTCTCGCTCTGCCTGCTTCTCTAAAAAGTAAGAATAATTCCCTACATGCTTGTAAAGAGTGCCCTCTTCCAACTCCCAAATTTCATCGCAAATTCTATCGAGGAAATAGCGATCGTGGGTAACCAACAAGAGGGTCATGTTTTGGCGAGTGAGGTAGTCTTCTAGCCACTCAATCATGTCTAGGTCAAGGTGGTTGGTAGGCTCATCTAAAATGAGCAAATCGGGTTCTTCAATCAGTACCCTTGCCAAGGCGATTCGCTTGCGTTGCCCCCCGGAAAGTTCCATAGCAGGCTGCTCCAAACGGCTGATTCTGAAAAGGCCTAGAATCTGCGTTACCTTCACCTCAAAATCCCATGCTTGCAAATCGTCCATTGCCGAAGTAGCCTCCTGCACACGCTCCATGTTTTTTTCGGTAGCCTGTTCTTGGAACGCCTCCATGCTGCTTTCGTAGTTTTTTATTGCCTGCATCATGGGCGTTTCTGCCCTAAAAATGTAGGAAAGCGGTGTATCGTTTTCTTTAAAAAAAGGTTCTTGCGGAAGATACCCTACGGTAATGCCATTCTGATAGGCAACCTCGCCCGTATCAGCATCTTCATTTTGGGTCAGAATCTTCAGTAAAGTCGATTTCCCCGCCCCATTACTTGCGACTAACGCAGCCTTTTTCCCTTTCTCTAGTCCAAAATTGAGGCCTTCAAATAACACACGATCGCCAAAGCTTTTTGTTAACTGTTCTGCTGATAAGTAATTCATTACGATTTATTTGAGTCGAGCCGCAAATGTAATGGAGAATTGGGAAAGGAAAGCAGCGCAGCCCTTCATTCGCCAAAATTATACTCAAAAGAACACTATTTAAGAGGGGTATTTATTTTAAAGCCCTTCTCTCAAAAAATAACGGGTTTGGAAAATTGGAGGGGGGGGGAGCAATGTCGGACAATATCTCTTCATTCCGTTTTTTAAATAGGTTGTATCATTTTTTGTTATTGATTGTAGTGAATAAGAGCATGTTTAAAAATTTAATTTCTTAAAAACGAATTATCATAAAATAAT
>CAZFQW010000594.1:0-2700 GCA_964521225.1 uncultured Roseobacteraceae bacterium | reverse complement strand
GTTTTAGGTTCAGTTTCAGCATTTCCTTCAAAGAAAAGGAGTTTTCGGGTCGCTCAGGTTCACAATCGTTACAGGAGCCAAACACCACTCCGTTCACCTTCTCTAGCAAGCCTGCTAATTTTAAATGCGTTAAATAGCGGTCAATCCGATAGACTTCTTCGCCGATATCTTCTAAAAAAAGAAGGGCGTTTTCAAAATTGGGCAGGTAAGGCGAGCCCACCAAAGAACTCAGCACGGTTAAGTTTCCTCCAATGAATTTGCCCTGCGCTTTTCCTTCTGTAATGGTAAATCTTCCTTTTTCTAAATCGGTAGTATCTTCGGGAGAGCCTTCCCATTTTGCCTTTTTATTTTTGATAAGGACTTTCTCGAAATGCTCTACGGTAAACTCATTCCAGTCCGATAAGCCATTGGGTCCGTGGAAGGTAACCAAATTGGTTTGTGCATGAATCCCCAAATGCAAAGCAGTAATATCGCTGTACCCCAACAGTATTTTAGGGTTATTTCTGATCAGGTCGAAATTGAGCATCGGCAGCAAACGGCCGCTTCCCCAGCCACCTCCTAGAGCGAATAGGGCATCTACCTCAGGGTCTTCAAACATTGCGTGGATGTCGGCAAGCCGCTCTTGGTCGGTACCGGCAAAATATCCATGATTGCTAAAAATGTTTTTTCCTTTTTTGATTTGATACCCCTGCGCTTCAAAATTTTTGAAAAATGCCTCTGCTTTTTCCCGATTCCTGATAAACGAGGCAGGAGCAACCACGCCAATTGTATCCCCGACAGAGAGGGGCTTCGGCTTTATAACATCGCTCCGTTTTTTCGTTTGAGCGGTAAGGGTGAGCACCGCAGGAATGCTTAAGGCGGCAATCCCTGCATTTCTAAGAAAGTTTCTTCTTGGCAGTTTTCCGGGCATAAGGGTATTGTTTTCCGATGAGTTTTGGGTATAAAAGTATTTCTAAAATAGAAAATTAAGCGGTTACACAAACCTGTTTCAATATAATTACCACCATTTTTTATTGAGTTATAGAAATAAAAAATGGTTTTTCTAAACTTGAATGCTTAATTACTACCAAAAGCGGTCAGTACAATCAACAACTACATTTCGTTTAGAGAATGCACCCATCGGCACAGAAAATCAGCGGCTAACGAGAATAACTTCACCTTTCAGTTTAGCACAACGGAAAGTACTATCATTACCAAACAAGCCCCTTGCAGCAGTGCCAATGCCGATTACCTTGAGGTGTTGAATTTAGAAGAAAATGGAACGTTTCAGTTTTACAGTAGCTATTCCAATTTCAGAATATCGGCTTAGCCCATTAGAAAGGAGTGCGAAACGGGCAAAAGATTCAAAGGAATTTAAGCACTCAACAACAGCCATTCAATATCTTCTTTGAGTTTTAAGCCTTTTGCCCTTTCTATAGGGATAGAGGAAGGAACTAACACTTTTACGGAGCCATCCTGCATTTCTGCTTCAATTTTATAAGCAAAAGTTAATTCGCCTTGCCTGCGAGAACTCATTACTTTTAAACCCTGTATCTCTGAAACAGCTACCGTAATGGGTTTATGCCAATAGAGAGGTTTAGTTTCTATGCTAACCTGCCCGTTATTTTGGGTAATAGTAGTTGTGTTTATACAAATAGCTACACAAAAGTAGAGTAAGAATAAACCAACCAGCACAAAGGGCAAAGGGAATAATTTAAGGAAAAAAGGGCCTTCATCAATCAACAAGATTCCATAAATACTACCCACTGAAATACCGATACCCAAAAAAAAGGCAACGAAGAAATGCAGCCCGTAAAACCACTTATGTTTAATCTGTCTCATAGATATTATCCATTAAAGTTTAATTCCGTTTAGTTTCCGATGACTCAAGAATCCTTGCTTGAACTTTTTTTTCCTCTGTCGTTAGATTTTCATTGCCAATAATTTTATAAACCCCAAATTCACTATATTGAAACCTAAACCACATTTAAAATTACAATGAAAAAAATACTACTTTTTGGATGCGCCTTTTTACTTTCCCTAGGGATAATGGCACAAACGGCTGAAGAATACTTCAGACCTTTAAAATACAGAAACATTGGTCCTTCCCGTGGTGGGCGTTCGGTGGCTTCTTCTGGTGTTGTGGGCGATCCACTTACCTACTACATGACGACTACCGGCGGCGGACTTTGGAAAACCGAAGATGCAGGGCAACGTTGGAGAAATATTTCTGACGGCTTCTTTAAAACGGGTTCTGTTGGTGCTGTTGCCGTTTCAGAGTCGCACCCGAATGTGGTGTATGTGGGCATGGGCGAACATGCGCCACGGGGGGTGATGACTTCCTACGGAGATGGCGTCTATAAATCGACCGATGCAGGGAAAACTTGGAAAAAAATGGGTTTAGAAAAAACGCAGCACATTGCGCGCATTCAAATCCACCCAACCAACCCCGATATTGTTTTTGTGGCTGCACAAGGGGCATTGAACGGCCCAACCAAAGAACGAGGTATCTATAAATCGACCGATGGAGGAACGTCATGGAAGCAGGTGCTTTATGTAAATGAAATGACGGGTTGCAGTGAGCTATCGATGGATATGAACGCTCCTGATATTTTATATGCAACCATGTGGCACCATCAGCGCAAACCTTGGATTGTGATTAGCGGAGGCGAAGGCAGCGGTGTTTATAAAAGTACCGATGCGGGCGAAAGTTGGTTTAAA
>CAZFQW010000593.1:0-2704 GCA_964521225.1 uncultured Roseobacteraceae bacterium | reverse complement strand
TTATCATTTCTGCTGACACTAATTGAAGCGCAAGTGTTAATAAAATGTAGAGATTCATACAACGAATTCATTCAAAAAGTAAAATGATTCATGCAAGTCAAGGACTAATCTGTTATTTTTACGCGACTTAAATACGCTACGGGTTTTTATACAGTTTTTATGTAGCGGATAGACTAAGCTTATTTACTAAGATGACTCAAGAACAGAATGTGAACCCGAAGAATCGGAAAGTATTTCTATTTGTAGTAGTAATTATTATGCTCCTGATATTTAATGGCGTTCAGTTTTATTTCAATCAGGTTAACCAAATAAAAAACCAAGAACAGCTCGAAAATCGTGAGATGGAGCTAATCACTACTTTTGCCAAATTAGATTCTATTTCGGACGAGCTTGAAGATAAAATCACAGAAATAAGAAGATTAGACGGCAATGTTGATTCGCTCCTGAAGATTCAGGCAGAACTGCAACAAGAAAAAATAGATTTACAAAATTCGCAGAGAATAACGCAAAATCGTTATAATCAAATTAAAGCAAAGGTAGAAGGGTACGAAATCCTTCTAAAGAAAAAAGATGAAGAAATTGCTACGCTTAAAGAAGTAAATGCAGCATTACTTGAAGAAACTTATGTGCTTAAAGAAGAGAAACAACAACTTACCGGAGAACTTAATAAACTTCAGGTAACTACTTCTGAATTAGAGAAAAAAGTAAGTACGGCATCGAGTTTAAAAGTAGAAAATTTTGAGCTTACAGCAATTAACAGACAAGAAAAAGAACTAAAAGGCGACTCTTTTAAAGTAAGGCAATTGGTAAAATTAATCGTAAAATACCGGCTAGAGTTAAACGAGTTAGCAGAAATAGGAACAAAAGAGATATTTTTAAGAATTGTTGAACCCGACGGTTCGGCGCTCTATAATCTCACTGCAGGCTCTGGCTCATTCGATTATAAAACGAGTAAATTGTTTTATACTAAGGTGCAAGAAATTTTATTTGATAATTCAGGACAACTTTATCAATTTGAGTTTGATAAAGGAACTGATTTTAACAAAGGTCAGTATTCAGTAGAATTGTATAATGATGGAACTTTGATTGGCACTACTACTTTCATTGTTCGATAAAAGTTATTTAATTACTTATCCACACCATAATAATTTAGGTTTCTCATGTACGCTATTCAAAAGCTTCTTATTTCATTAGATATGAGCGCAATGGATGATTGTTTGATTCCATACAGCTTAAAAGTAGCCTCTATTACCGAAGTCGAAGAAGTAATATTTATGCATGTACTTAAAGACAAATCGTCACAGGCAAAAAAGAAAAAAGCAGCTATTGAACATAAAATTGAAAGCTTTACCCACTCTTTACACAGCAACACAAAAATCAGAATTGAACTTTTAAAAGGCGACCCCTTAAACGAGATGATGAATCTCGCTAAAAAAGAAGAAATTGATTTATTGGTTGTTGGTAGAAAAAATATTGTTGAAGGAACTGGCGAAACTTCCAGAAAACTTTCTCGAAGGGCATTGTGCTCTATTTTGAGAGTACCCGAAAATGCTAAACCAGAGTTTAAAAAAATATTGATACCTATTGACTTTTCTGAATACTCCCAATTGGCACTCACACGAGCTCTTGAATTCGCTCAAAAAGAGAAAAATGTTGAAATTATATGCTTGAACATCTATGAACTGCCCAAAGGATATTTACAGTCAGGGAAAACTTTAGATGAATTTGCAGAAATAATGGAAGAAAATGCCAAAAAGCGTTATCAATATTTTATTCGCGATTTCGAAACAAAAGGAGTGCATATCAAAGCTAAATTTCAACTTGATAAAAATAATGTGAAGGCTAAAATTATTTCCAATATAGCATTAGTAGAAGGTGCCGATTTAATAATGATGGGTTCGAGAGGAAGAACAAATATGGCAGCAGCCCTTTTGGGTAGCACTACCGAAAAGTTATTGCTTCACAACCTGACAATACCAATGCTGATTTTGAAGAAAAAAGAACAAAACCTAGGGTTTTTCAATGCACTTCTTAAAATTTAAATCGATATTTTAGTAACGATAAATAGTATTAGGCTCTAGCGTTACTTGAATCGTAAGTTTTTACGCAAACTAACACAAAAATATCTTATTTTATATGGAAGAAATTTTCACTTCTGCTGGTATAATCAGCATAGTTACGCTCGCAATACTCGAAATTATTTTGGGCATCGATAATATTATCTTTATCTCTATTATCAGCAATAAACTTCCGGAAAATCAACAAGATAAAGCGCGTAATACTGGTATTTTATTAGCATTGATTGTACGTATTGCCTTGCTTTTTGGTATTACTTGGATTATTGGATTACAAGAACCTCTTTTTTCTATATCAATTTTAGAAAGCATACATGTTGACCCCGATTTTAGTGGTCGCGATTTGATTTTATTGGCAGGGGGATTATTCTTGATGGGGAAAAGTACAGCCGAGATTCATGATAAACTCGAAGGGCATGAAGATAACGAACCCAAGTCCACAGTACAAAAGAAAATATCGGGGGCAATTTTGCAAATTGTATTAATTGATATTGTCTTCTCGTTCGACTCAATCCTTACCGCAGTAGGCCTTGTGAAAAACGTGATTATCATGATTATCGCCGTGATAATAGCTTTAAGTGTGATGCTTACTTTTGCAAAAAAAATAGCAGCCTTTGTAGACCGACACC
>CAZFQW010000592.1:0-2711 GCA_964521225.1 uncultured Roseobacteraceae bacterium | reverse complement strand
TCAATAACGGGAAGGAGTGTAACAACGCATCGGTTTACGAAAAAGAAGGAGAATGGAGAGTTTCGGGAGATCCAACTGAAGCTGCTTTGCTAGTAAGTGCTGAAAAAGCACAACTTTCCCAAATTGCTTACACTAGAAAAAAAGAAATCCCTTTTGAGTCTGATAGAAAACGCATGAGTGTTTGGGTAGAAAGTTCTGAGAATGGAAACCAAATGTTTACAAAAGGCGCTCCCGACCAAATGTTAGAGGTCTGTAACCGAATTTATAAAAATGGTGAAGTAAGCCCTATTTCCAACCAAGAAAAAGAAGCGATACTCAACCAAATTGCCGCCTATTCAAAGCAAGCTTTTCGAGTTTTAGCCTTTGCGTTCAAAAGCATCAGCACCGAAAGTGAGTTTACAGAAAACGATTTAGTATTTGTAGGTTTGCAAGCCATTATAGATCCTCCCCGCCCCGATGTAATTGAATCGGTTAAGAAAACGAAGCAGGCCGGTATCAGGTTGATTATGATTACCGGAGACCACGGAGAAACTGCAAAAGCTATAGGAAAAGAAATTGGCATTGAAGGAAACGTGATGACAGGAACAGAGTTAAGCAAACTGAGCGATACCGAGTTAGAAGAAAAACTGAACGACAATACCAATATATTCGCTAGGGTAATCCCTGAACATAAGCAGCGCATCGTTACCGCTTTGCAGCATCAAGGCAATGTAGTAGCCATGACGGGCGACGGAGTAAACGATGCACCAGCACTTAAAAAGGCAAATATTGGCATTGCAGTAGGTTCCGGTACCGATGTAGCGAAAGAAGCCTCAGATTTTATTTTGATTGATGATTCGTTTACCAACATCGTTAACGCCATTGAAGAGGGTAGGGGCATTTACGATAATATTCAGAAAGCAATTATGCACTTGCTTTCAGGGAATCTATCGGAAGTACTTATTATATTTCTTGCAGTACTTTTAGGATGGAGTTTACCAATGACCGCTATTATGCTATTATGGGTTAATTTGGTAACCGATGGAGCGCCAGCACTTGCACTAGGCGTAGACCCCTATGGCGATAATATTATGAAACGCAAGCCCTTTGCACTCAATAGTAGTATTTTACCAAAACCACAGTTCACACTAATCACCATAATGGGGATTTATGCAACTGTAATTGCCCTTAGTATTTTTTACTTAAACGGAGGAACTTCGGGCGAACTAATGCAAGCCCAAACCATGACTTTCTGTTTTGTAGTAATTTCAGAAAGCATTCTGTTACTTTCTATCCGCTATTACTTCAAGATTTCCTTTTTTACGAATACATGGTTATGGAGCGCCATAATCGGAGGTTTTGGCTTGCAGGGTTTATTACTTTATACTCCGCTAAGCGAAATATTTGGCTGTTCGCCCCTAAGTTTATCTCAATTAGGGACTTTATTATTAGCAGGAGCTTTATTGTATATCGCTAGTATTATTACGGCAATTGTAGTACGAAAAACAATGGAGGGTTAGTTGCCATTAATGTCGATATCGGGTTGGCCAAAGTCATCATAAAACTGAGCTTCTTTTAAAGTCTCATTCATTTGTTTAATCATTACATCTAATTCAGATGCACAGATTTGTAGTAAGCCGAAGTAACCAGAACTGTAGTTATTTTCTTCTTTTTCAATTAATTCCACTAAACCTATAATTCGTGCTAGTGGCCCACGAACTTTGTGAGAGTTGATATGGGCATACTCTTGAAACTTTTCATTTTGGTAGCTTAATAGAGCGGTTCTAGTTCTTACTTTTTCTTCCATTGAGTTTAGAAGAGATTTAATCTCTTCATTTTGTGCGGATAGCTCTTCTTTCGCTTGAAGAATTTCATCATTTTGCCCTTTTAACTTCTTATTTAATACGCTCATTTTTTGGTTAAGCGCTTTCATTAAATGTTCTTTATTAGAAATGTTTTTATAACTTTCTAATAACTTTCTTACTATTGGTTTAATGATGAAAATAAACTCAACTGCAAGGACCGATAACGTAATAAAAAAGAGTGCAAATTCTAAATAAAAAATAAAGTATATCCTTCCGTCGGTCTCCCTATCGTACTGAGCTACAATAGTATCCATAATGGGTAAAAACTGTTCTTCCGCTTCCATAAAATCGTTTATATCAACCTTATTTCGTTCTTTAAAAATTTTAGCACCTTCTATTTTCATGGTTTTATAGAAAGGCGTTATCTCGTTAAATAATCGATTTATAGTGTCTGAATTTGCCTGTTTTAAGTTGAAGTCGTTTCTAGCATTTACTAAGTTTTCATGCGACTGAACAAATAATTGAAAAGTAGTTTTAAACCGCTCTAAATGAACTATGTTATCTGTATTAGTTTCAATAAGTAGGGCATACTTACTTAATTGCTGACTTAACATCCTTTGCCTCCCTGCAATATTGATTAGTCGCCCTCTATCTTCTTGCTTATACAGAAAAAACTGAATAATAACCTGACTGCTCGTAAGCAGAATCACAATGATGCCTATGGCAAGGGTATAAGCTTTTCTTATTCTTTTTTGAAATATCATAGGAATGGACATTTGCTATAACAGAAGAAAAGTAGGATAGGTGAAACGATAACTTATACTAATGATTAGCTTGTCAACAAAACCATATAAATATTGTTTTATGAAACTGAGTTTAGAGCATGTTTAAGTTTTTGTAAGCATTTGAAAATAAGAAATTTAAAGA
>CAZFQW010000591.1:0-2738 GCA_964521225.1 uncultured Roseobacteraceae bacterium | reverse complement strand
ACAATTAAAAAAACAAGGTCAGATTCCCCCTCCGAATGTTATTTTGCTAGATATAAACATGCCTCAAATGGATGGATGGGAGTTTTTAGAAAAACTAAGAGCCCTCGCCTTTTCAATACAAAATCTTCAAATTTTTATGGTGAGTTCCTCAATCGATCACCGCGATATTGAAAGGGCTAAAAACAGCTCTTTACTCAAAGGATATTTTTCTAAACCCTTAGATATTAATGCCTTTCTACAAAAAGTTTAATTGCTTACTTGCTACCTTTGGCGTTTCTCAACAAGAAACCAAACAATGCTAGTAAAACATATTTCCCTTTTTGCCTCCGGCTCAGGGTCCAATGCCCTACAAATTATGCGTTACCTTAACCAAAATGTAGAAGGCAATTTTCGATTTACTATTTTTTGTAACAATCCCGAAGCCAGAATTTTAGAAAAAGGCAGAAGCGCAGGCGCAGAGGTCATTCTTTTTAATAGAAAAGATTTTAAGGAAGGAGGGGTACTTCAATGGCTTTATGAAAGAAATACCGATTTGGTAGTTCTCGCTGGTTTTTTATGGCTCATGCCTACCGAAATTGTCCAAAGTTATTTGGGGAGAATCATCAACATCCACCCTTCTTTGCTGCCTAAATATGGCGGGAAGGGAATGTACGGAATGAATGTGCATTCGGCTGTAATTGAGGCAAAAGACAAAGAATCGGGGATTACCATTCACCATGTAGATGAACACTACGACCAAGGGCAAATTATTTTACAAGTTACCTGTATAGTTACTCCCGAAGATACTCCGCAATCGCTCCAAAAGAAAGTTCAGGTACTAGAACATGAGCATTTTCCGGCAACAGTTGCTAAAATGCTTAGTATAGCTGAATAATTAATGCGAATCAGGAGTTATAATATTCTTTGTTGAGTCTAAAGAATAAACGTTAGTGTCATTCTGAGTTTGCAAAAAACCTAACAATAGGGGCAGTAAATATGCGAGTTCTCTCCCTAAGGCCGAGATGACAAAAAAATATGTTTTGCTCATTTTTTGGGCTGCAATAGTCTTTTTAACCCCTAATTTGCGTCGTTAATAAAAAGGTTTTTCATTTTGAAAAACTTGTTGCCCTCCAATAAGTTTTCTTTCCGTAGAAGTCCTGTAATTAAGGAATCAATAAAAATAAATCAGCATATTTCTCATTATAATTGAAAGAGAGCCGTTAGAAATTTTGCAGTAAACATGACCAAAGGAATAAATAGCATAGTTAAAAAAGACTGGAAGCAACAACTAGAAGCTTCTTCTGAAAGATACCATATCATTGGCGCTTGGATCGCTATTATTTTCGACCCTGTTTTTGGCGTTACCGATTATTTGAATGGAATTGATGGTTGGGAAAAAATTTTAGCATTTCGACTGAGCGTTTCCATTATCACTTTATTGACTTTACTACTCCGCAAAAAATACCATTACTCTTCTCTTTTCTTGGTTTTTGTGCCTTTCATGCTTATTTCTTGCCAAAATGCATATACCTACGGTTTAATCTCTTTAGAGAATTTCACGGGGCATACACTCAATTATATTGCCTTATGGATAGGCGCAGGTCTGTTTATTCTTTGGAGTGTCCGTTACTCGTTAATTATAGTGGGCATTTCGCTAATAGCTAATATTTATTTTTTTAGTATCCATACAGAATTCAGTTTAAACGATGCTTTAGTCAATGGTGGTTTACTATTGATAGTTGTAGCCATATTCACTGTAATTTTAATCCAGGCGCGTTATTCCTTAACGATTAAAACAATTAAAGCACAGCTTGCCCTTGAAAAGGCGAACGATGCCCTACAAGAGCAAAAACAAATTGTAGACAAAAAGAATAAATCGATTATGGACAGTATTCGCTATGCCGAGCGAATTCAGAATGCGACACTTCCCCCCCTTTCAGAAATACGCAAATCGCTTCCCGAATCCTTTATTTTCTTCAAACCCCGCGATGTAGTTTCTGGTGATTTTTATTGGTATTGGGAAAACGAAAAATATTTATTACTCGCTGCCATGGACTGTACTGGCCATGGCGTTCCCGGTGCGTTTATGTCTATGAAAGGAGATGCACTCTTACATCAGATTCTCGACGTAGAAAAAGTGATACAGCCAAATCTTATTTTAGAAGAACTAAATCGAGAGATTACTGTAGGCCTAAAACAAAATCAAACCAAAAATAGGGATGGTATGGATGGGGTAGTTTGTGTAATCGACTTTGAAGCAAAAAAGTTATTATTTTCAGGTGCTAAAAACCCGTTAATTTACTTCCAAGAAGAGGAAATGACTGTAATTAAAGGCGATATCCACCCGATTGGTGGAGGCTTTCAATCTAATAAAGGAGATACCCCTGTAAACTATACATTGCACGAGATAGATATTTCCAAACCTACCTCCTTTTACATTTTTTCTGATGGATTTCAAGACCAGTTCGGTGGAGAAAGCAACAAGAAATTTATGATTAAAAACTTCAGAAAGTTATTGCATTCTATACACCTTAAACCCATGCCCGAACAAGGTGAAATTATAGATAAAACCATTAGCGATTATATGGAAGCAGGAAACACCAAGCAACTTGACGATATGCTCGTAATTGGGGTAAGGATTTAGTTAAGTCTTAACTATTACGTTTAAACAAAAAGGGGAGTTCAAAATTGAATTCCCCTTTTTTATTGGCAGTATTTAGAATTCCGTGTATAAGAATTTAGAAGAGCAAGGGAGTTAC
>CAZFQW010000590.1:0-2750 GCA_964521225.1 uncultured Roseobacteraceae bacterium | reverse complement strand
TTGCTCTAATTAAAATTAAGATTCCGACTTTAGTCGGTTAAAAGTAATATTATATCTTAAATTGAAGGTGAAAATGAATTAAGGTATGAAAGACGAACTAAAAGAGATAGAAGCAAGCCTAGTGGCACACGGATATATCCCCGACCAATCAATCTGTATGGCAATTAAGCTATCGAGGTTGCTAAAAAAACCATTGCTTATTGAAGGCCCTGCGGGTGTCGGGAAAACGGCAATTGCCAAAGTAATGGCTGCTATTATGGAGACAGAATTAATTCGTTTGCAATGTTACGAAGGTTTGGATGCCTACCAATCTATCTATGAATGGAACTACCCACATCAGCTTTTATACATTAAACTATTAGAACAAAGAGGGGGCAGTATTGAAGAAAAAGAAAGCGAAATTTTCTCTGAACGTTTTCTGATGGAACGGCCTCTTTTAAAAGCCATCCAAAAAGAAAAACCAAGTGTTCTTTTAATTGATGAAGTAGATAGGGCCGACGAAGAATTTGAAAGTTTTTTGTTAGAGCTCCTTTCTGAATGGCAAATTACTATCCCCGAAGTGGGTACCGTTAGAGCAAAAAGTATTCCTCAGGTGATTTTAACAGGCAACAGAACCCGCGAACTTTCCGATGCCCTACGCAGAAGGTGCTTGTACTTGTACATCGACTACCCCTCTTTTGAAAAGGAAGTAAACATTGTGCAGACTAAAATTCCGCATATTAATGCCCACCTTGCCCAAGAAATTTGTGCGTTTATGTTCGAGGTTCGCAAGATGAACTTAGAAAAAGTGCCCGGAGTAGCCGAAACACTCGATTGGGCAACCTCGCTTGCCGAAATGCACTTCGACCATTTAGACAAAGATATGATTGAAGCCACCCTAGGCGTAGTTTTAAAAGATTGGGACGATACCCGCACCACTCAAAATTCGCTCTCGGAACTGCTCGATAAAGTGAAAGTAAAACTAAAAGTAAACTAAGTTGTGAACCGGCTTACCTCCTTATCGCAGCATGTTATCCAGTTTTGCCGAGTGCTTCGGAACGACCAATTCAACATTGGCCCGCAAGAAGAATGCGAAGCATTATTAGCACTTCAATCTATCGACTGGACCAATACCCCTGAGTTTAAACAAGCGCTAAAAACTACTTTGTGCAAGAGCTTTCAACAGACCCTCCTTTTCGAAAATTTATATACACAATACTGGAAAGAACTGAACCGAGCGGTAGACTCCAAAACCAAGAAAGTAGCCGAAGAAAAGCCTCAACCAAAAAAAGAAGCCCCTTCCATAGAAGTAATTAAAGACTGGCTTTACGGCGAAAAAAAGCAGCAGCAAGAAAACGAACTAGCCAAAGCCAGTGCCGATACCGTTGGCGGTGGTGTTGATCTTTCTACCTTCAGAAACGAGCAGTTAAAGGAATGGAAGGCGGTTATTCAACAAATTCAGAAAATGGTTGCCCGGCTTCCCAACCGCAGAACGGTGCCCACCGATAAAACCGCCAAAGTAGATTTTAGGCGAACAATGTCAAGAAACTTTTCGAACGGTGGCGAAATGCTGAAACTTACCTACAAGCAACAGAAACAGAACAAAACACAAATCGTTTTGCTGCTCGATGTAAGCAAGTCGATGGAGTTGTACAGCCGCTTTTTAATTCAAATGATGTTTGCCCTTCAGAACAGTTCGCTAAATATTCAGACTTTTGTGTTTAGCACAGAGCTTTATTCCATCACCAAAAAGCTAAAAACAACCGACTTTAAAAAATCGCTCGATTCGCTTTCCAACTATGTAGACCAATGGAGTAGCGGAACGCAGATAGGTAACTGTTTCAATCAGTTTATTACACAATATGGTGCGCGCCTTTTAAATAAAAAATCATTTGTTTTTATTGTAAGCGATGGTTGGGATAGTGGCGACATTGAGCTGCTAGAAAACACCATGCAACAACTCAAAAAAAAGGCGAATAAAATTATATGGATTAACCCCCTCGCAAAATCCAAAGATTTTCAGCCCGAAGTGCTAGGGATGAAAACCGCCCTGCCCTATATCGACTATTTAGTGCCTGCTATTAATCCGAAGGACTTAAAACAGCAGCTAGGCAAAGTGAGGTAGTTTTATATTAAGCACACCGTTTGCCATATTAAACACCCCTTAAAAGGTAATATGCTGCCAGATATCGCACCTTTTAGAAAACATTTTCATCAAATTGCCATACGCAAAAATAAAAACCTTACTTTTGTAGCTTAATCTAATCAATATTGAATGAATTCATTTTTAGAAACTGGAAAAAATGATAACATCATTAAGGCAGTCCAGGAACTTGGTTTTGAAAAGCCAACCCCCATCCAAGCTAAAACAATTCCCCACTTACTCACATCTGACCAAGATATAATTGCTTCTGCCCAAACAGGTACGGGTAAAACCGCTGCCTTTGGGTTACCTTCTATTCACCTAACCGACGTGGATAACAAGCAAACGCAAACGTTAGTATTGTCTCCGACAAGGGAGTTATGTTTACAAATTACAAACGATTTAACATCGTACGCAAAGTACATTAAAGGGCTTTCGGTAGTTGCCGTATATGGTGGCGCAAATATAGACACACAAATAAGAGCATTGAACAAAGGTGCACAAATTGTGGTAGCTACTCCAGGCAGAGCAAAAGATTTAATTAAGCGTAAAAAGTTGATTTTAGGAAGTGTTGAGCGTGTAATCCTTGATGAAGCCGACGAGATGCTCAGCATGGGTTTTAAAGACG
>CAZFQW010000589.1:0-2751 GCA_964521225.1 uncultured Roseobacteraceae bacterium | reverse complement strand
CTCGACGGAACATTGCTTGCTGCCAACGAAAACTTCTTAACGCCTTTAGGCTACACCGAAGAAGAAATTGCAGGGAAACACCACAGCATTTTAGTAGAACCCGCCTTTGCCAAATCGGAAGCCTACAAACATTTCTGGGAAAAACTGAACAGAGGCGAACTCGAAGAAGACACTTATAAACGAATGGGCAAAAACGGAAAAGTAGTTTGGTACGATGCCACCTATAACCCCATTACCGACGATGAAGGCAACTTAATTAAAGTGGTACAATATGCACAAGATGTTACAAATAGAAGGTTAGCCAACTCCGAAAACAGAGGTAAACTTGCTGCTATTAATGAGTCTTATGGTGCTATTGAGTTTGAAATGGACGGGACCATTATTACTGCCAACGATAAATTCTTAAATATTTTGGACTATTCCCTTAACGAACTACAAGGGAAGCACCACAAAACCATTTGTGATGATAATTACGTCCGCTCACTCGATTATAGGCTATTTTGGGAAAAACTGAACAGAGGCGAAAACGAAACAGGTGAATTTAAAAGAAAAGGAAAAGATGGAAAAGAAGTTTGGCTACAAGCCAGTTACAACCCTATTAAAGACGACGAAGGCAATCTAATTAAAGTAGCTAAATATGCACAAGATGTTACTGAGTTTAAAGTGGCATTCAATGCGCTAAGTAACTTCTTAGCAGAACTTAAAAAAGGTAATTTCCAAGAAGAACTCGATTTGCAAAATATTGAGCTATCTGGAGATATTGCTGATATGATTCGCAACAACCAAGAGATGAGAGATACCATCCAAAGCATT
Source organism: uncultured Roseobacteraceae bacterium (assembly GCA_964521225.1). Taxonomy (GTDB): domain Bacteria; phylum Bacteroidota; class Bacteroidia; order Cytophagales; family Flammeovirgaceae; genus CAYUJH01. Next base: position 1,938 of record CAZFQW010000589.1, on the reverse strand, counting down.
GTATCGGAAGTGAACAATGTAGTACAAATTGCCGGTAATGAAGGAAAACTTTCCGCCAGACTTCAAATTGAGGATGCCGAAGGCTCTTGGAAAGAATTAGTTGATGCCATCAACGAGCTGCTACAATCTATCTATGAACCACTACAAGGGGTAAACGAAACAGTAACCGCACTTTCCGAAGGTGACTTAACGAAACGATTCGACTCTAGAGCCGCAGGAGATATTAAACAAATGGGCGACTCCCTTAACTCTGCAGTAGATAACCTCCAAGCACTACTCCTCGAAATTGAACGAGAATCTAATGTTGTTGATAAAGCTGCCGAACAAATGCTCGATAAGTCGGGCGGTATGGAAAGAAACACTCAGACAGTGGTAACAGAAATTAAGTCTATTAATGAAGGGATGATTGAACAGGTTGCAAAAACAGACGAATCGTCTCGCTTTGTAGAAGGAATTCTGAAAACATCTGAAAGTACCGGCGAAAAAGCTGAAATCATTAATACTTCCGCAGAACAAGGAGTGAAAGACTCTCAGAATGGTATGTCCATTGTAAAAAAGTTAGTTGAAAACATGAACGAAATAGCCAACTCTGCCAACTCAACGGCTAGTTCTATTCATATTTTAACGGAAAGGTCTGAGGAAATATCCAGAACCCTGAATGTAATTACAGACATTGCCTCACAAACAAACCTACTAGCACTTAACGCCGCAATTGAAGCGGCAAGAGCGGGCGATGCCGGTAGAGGTTTTGCCGTAGTAGCAGAAGAGATCAGGAAACTAGCAGAAGACTCAAGAAAATCAGCAGTTGGAATTGAACGGGTAATTCAAGATGTACAGAAAGACGTTTCCTTAGCTACAAAAGCCATTGATAAAATGGAGGGAAGTGTAAAAAATGGTAATCATGCGACACAGGAAGCAAGTGATGTATTCCAAACTATTTTAGCCTCTAACCAACAAACGCTTTCAATTTCCCAAGAAGTAGTAAAAGCAACAAAAGAACAGCAAGAATCTATTACAGTCGTTGTAAAAAACATTGAGAAAATTGTAGTAGTATCAGAAGAAACAGCTTCGGGTACAAAAAGTGTTTCTAAATCTGCAGAAGATTTGAATAGTTCAATGCTCGATATTACTAGTACTAGTAGAAACTTAGCGGAGGTTGCTACTAAACTGAAAGATGGAGTTTCTAAGTTTAAATTGAAGAAAAACTAATTATTTTTTTTCAACACTTTAATTTGTACCATCATGGCAGAAACAAATCAGAACGAAATTTCGGTTAGTCGAAAAACTACAATTGAAGACAATTCACAAAGTTTTCAAATTATCGTTTTTAAACTGGGTCAAGAAGAATACGCATTAATGATAGACCAAATAAAAGAAGTGGTCATCACCCCAAATATTGCAAAAATACCCCTTACCTCCTCTTACATTAAGGGAGTAGCAAACATTAGAGGCGATATTTTAGCTATTGTAGATTTAGAAGAAAAATTTGGGATTACCCAATCGGAGGCTTCAAATATCAACAAAGAAGGCTATTACTCTTTAGTGGTTGAAAGCGATAGCTTAAACATGGCGATTCTAGTAAAAGAAGTTCCCAATACGCTCTCGGTAACTCAAAGTGATATTGATGCATCGCCCAACCTAATTGCAGACCAACAAGGAGACAAAAATTATATCAAAGGAATTGTAAAACTAGCTGATAGGATAATCATACTCATTGATATTTACAGCGTGATTGACAAAAGCGAAGTGACAAGCATCGCATAAATTATATTTTAAACAACAAATTAAACAGATTAAAAATGGGCAAAAAAGTTCTCATTGTCGATGACTCCCTTTATATGCGTACCATTATCAAAGATGCATTAGTTAGCAAAGGATATGAAGTTGTGGGGCAAGCTGCCAATGGTGAGTCGGCAATAGATATGGCATTAGATTTAC
>CAZFQW010000588.1:0-2762 GCA_964521225.1 uncultured Roseobacteraceae bacterium | reverse complement strand
TCATCTATTGGGTTTAGGGTGATACGCTCCTCTTGGCAAACATTGTCTTTGTCTTTTTGAATGGCGACTTGTGGTGTTCTGTAAATTTCCACCGGAAGCGATTTCGTAAGCTGACAAGCATTTTCGGCGGCATTTACCACTTGCAACTCGTAATCGGCTCTAATTTTATGCGAACCCAAATTGTACTGCGGATTTGAAAGCGTTACCTTTTGCTCGCTCAGGCTAGTGGTTGTAATTGTTCCTCCTGAGATGCTGCTTTGAGTCCATTGGTAATTGAAACCAGCGATGAGTTCTTCTGTGGGGGTAATTACCGCATTTTGAGCACAAGAATCTGTTTTTATTACGTCAATATCAAATTTCGGAGTTCTGTAGAAGATAATGTCTTTTTCAACAATAGCGGCATTGTCTTCTGCGGCGTTGTCAACATTGTTAATCATCAAGCTATTGATGACCTTTAGTTGTGCTTTTACCGTTGCCGTGGCTCTTCCTTCGTCGAAAGAATTTAACTGTAAAGTGCTAATGTACAGTGTGTCGGTAGGGGCTTCAAGTACCTGAATATCGCCCCCATCTACCGAAAGAACGCTCCAATTATAGAAATACTCTGGTATATACTCGTCGCCCACGGGGGTAAGTACCACTCTTTTAGAGCAAGGTTCTTCTTTGTAGTCAACCACATCTATGTATCGGGGTTGCCTAAACAAAGTGAAATTGATATAATTACTGCCTTCGCAAGTAGGGTCGCCATCGGCATCGGCATTGCGAATATTCACAATGTATCGCCCTTTTATTTCGGGTTCTTGGAAGTTATAAACGGGATTGGTAAGCGTTAAGGTATGCCCTGTTAGGCTGCTTTCTTGTACTGTCCCAAATTCGAGGTCGGTTTGCACCCATTGGTACTCAAAAGTATCCACTTCCTCTTCCACAAGGCTAAGCGCTACTTCTTGGCTTCCTTCGTCGCCCGGTTTAATTGCCTGTGTTTCTGTTTTAGGGATTCGATAGAATTCGATAGTAACTACTTCGGTGTTTTCGCATCGGGTAGGGAAGTTCTCGTCTATAATAGTAAGTTGAATATCAAAAGCCTGAATGCCCTGTCCCAATGCGAAAGTTTCAGGGTCTAGGCTTACGGTAATGCTATTGTTACCAATACTGCTGATGTTTTTGGTGGAAGCACCTCCTGTACTGAAATTCAGGTTAGTAGAAGCTGTAAGTGATTCCCATTCGTAGCGGAAACCGCCGAGGGCAGGCACTTCCACTACAATGGTTTCGTCTTCGCATACGGCTGGAGGCGTTGCCACCAATGGGTTTTCTGGCTCAGGATTAAACTGAAGGGTAACTTCATCGGTAGTGGTACAGTTTGTTCCAAACCTACCATCAACTGCTTCTAATTCAAAATCGGCAGTAACGGGATTTTGCCCAGTAAATACGCCACGCACCACAATCTGACTAAGGTTAGCCGCATTTACTTGGGCAATGGTAAGTGGACTAGACAAATTTGTAGGTCTAAAATATTGGAACGAACCTCCATTTAAGTTTTTGGGTGTCCAAGTATATTGGAAGCCAGTAATGTTTGTAATTCCAATGGTTACATCGGTATTTTCGCAGACTTCACGGTCGGGTCCCAAACTAACTACAGGGAGCGGATTGAAAGTAAGTTGATTGGTTACAGCATCGGCACAGCCTGTAATTGTATTGGTTACAGTTAACTCAAGCGTGCCCACACTTGGGTTAGCAATGTTATTTATTCCCACTACAATTTCATTAAATCCCCCATTTGCATTGATGGCGGCAAGTGAAATAGGCGTACCCGCTGTCGTGAAGAAACTTGGGACTCCACCACTAGTAAATGCAGAGGAAACAGCCCACTCATATCGTCGGTTTGGCTCTGATGGCGTTCCCGTAGTAATTCGTTCGTCTTCACAAGCACTATCATCGGCTTGGTCTATTTCTGGCAACGGGTTGAAACTTACGGCAACTGTTTCCATTACTTGGCAGCCTGTTGCATACGTATTATCCGTAACAACCAGTCGGTATTCTGCTTCAACAGGCGTATTAATACCTGCAAATGAGCCTAGTCTTAAGTAATATGCTTCGAGTCCGTCGGCTAAGGTTGCAGGGGCTGTTGCTGCTGGATTTGAATAGATTTCTATTGTGCCTCCTGTGGTGGGGCTTATCTGAGACCAAGCGTAGGAAAAATTAGCGTTTGTAACCGAAGGTCTGATTTCGATAATATCATCCGGACAAGCTTCTGCATCTGTAAAATCAATTTCGGGGAGTGGATTTACAAATACGGGAATAGGGTCAGAAACCACCTCGCAGCCTGAACCGTCGTCTTTTATATTGCTATTTACCGTAAGCGTAACGGTGTAAGTAATTTGCCCTTCTGCATAGGTAAGCGGGGCATCTACAAAGGTATAAGCAGGCTCAAAATCGGTTGAAGTATGGATAAGCGTACCCGATGGGTCGTAAAATTCCCATAAATACGTAGCGTTTGCCTCGTTAATAGCTTGGTCAACGGCGTAAGTTGTATTATTGGTAAAAGTGGTTTCCTCGCCAAAACATACTTCAGTAGGAGTAAATGTGGGTTCTGGCGGCGGTGCTGCAACGATTTCGGTGGTAATAATATCGCCACAAACTACACCATTCACTGCTTCGGGAATTATTTCTAGCTCTACGGTGTACGTATCGGGTTCTGTGGGAACAAAAGAAAAGTTTTTATCGGCAATATCGGTTTTTATGCCCGTGGCAACTACTGAGCCATCGCT
>CAZFQW010000587.1:0-2764 GCA_964521225.1 uncultured Roseobacteraceae bacterium | reverse complement strand
ATTGTAGTAGTTGATGAAAACGTGGATGTGCCTCCCGAAAATACTGTTAAAGTAGCCAACGTTCTGCAAACCCTACAAGCCTTAGCGAACCATCACCGAAAAACGCTGAACTTTAAAGTAATTGCCATTACAGGCTCTAACGGGAAAACCACTACGAAGGAACTTGTACAGAATGTGTTATCGAAAAAATACACTGTACAATCTACCCCAGGGAATTTTAACAACCATATTGGCGTGCCGCTTACACTTTTGGGCATCGATAAAAAAATAGAGTTTGCCATTATTGAAATGGGCGATAACCACCCAGGCGAAATTGATGAACTCTGCAAAATTGCCGAACCTAACTTCGGCTTAATTACCAATATTGGGAAAGACCACCTTGAAGGTTTCGGGAGTATGGAAGCTAATATTGCCGCGAAAGGAGAGTTATTTACCTATTTAAGCAACACAGGAGGCATTGGCATCCTTAACACGAGCGATTCTGTGGTAAATGGGCTTGCCAAATCGCTATCAACCGTTCTTAAATACGACAATTCCGCAGAGCCTCAGTTAAAAAACGCCCGCCCTTTTCTAATCTTAGACGATGCCTACCAAAACGAAGTAAGTACGCAGCTTATCGGTTTATATAACTTAGAAAATATCAGAATGGCATGGCAAATTGGAAAACACTTTTCCATTCCTAATACCGCCATTGGCGAAGCCATTTATCAATACACCCCTAAAAATAACCGCTCTCAAGTTGTAGAAACGCAACTAAATACAATTGTTTTAGATGCTTATAATGCTAACCCTTCATCAGTTGAAGCCGCTTTAGAGAGTTTCGATAAAGCTGTTTTTCAAAAACCAAAGGCAATAGTACTAGGCGATATGTTTGAGTTAGGCACCATCAGCAAAGCCGAACATGCTAATATTGTTGCTTTGGTTGAAAAATATGGGTTTCAACGAAGCCTCTTTTGTGGAAATAACTACTTTGAACATAAAGCTGACTTTGCAGAGTTCTATCGTTCAAAGGATGAATTAATATCTAATCTCAAGAATATGCCTTTAACAGGGTTTGCTATCCTATTAAAAGGCTCTCGTGGTATTGCATTAGAAACCTTGGTAGATAGTTTATGAAATAAAATCCCGTTCAATGACTTTTATCATCTTTTTATAAGATTGGCAACGGTATATTTGGATTATAGAAAAAATATTTTTTGGTGAATAATTTTTTAAGCTATTTATACTTTTTAGATATTCATTTCTCTCTTTAGAAATCCCGAGCTAATTGTTCGGGATTTTTTTTGTCTGTTATACATTATTACAGATGGTTTTGTAAACCCATTCGTGATTCGAGCGTAAACGCTCGAATGAGTTTCATCCCTTCTGAAAGCGTAGATGTTTTCAGAAATAGGCTGTTAACCATCTAAAAATGAGCCGCAATAATTTCTATTCATATTCTAAAAGATTTCCTTAAATTATTTCACTTGCAATTATAACTTACTAGAATTGTAGCTGTAATTTTTAGTTCTGTATGATTTTGCTTGATAATTAAAATCGCCGACAGTTTAGCAAATTGGGTACTATTTTATATTCAGTTTTTGATATTACGGACTTATCCCAATTTAATTTTGTCCGAATACTTACGTGAGGTTTTTATTTAAATATCTCATCATCAATAATATAAACCATTATCCCAAACACAGTGAAAGAACCTATATGCTACTATTGAACAGTTTGTTTCACCCAGGCGCGTTACCAGCCCTTCGGTTTGCAAAAGGGCTATTTTTATGAAGATTTTAGCTTTATTTCTGCAAACCTTACGTTAATATTGGATTTTGATGAATATCGGGGCATCTTATCTAGTATCAAATCTATACAGCACCTCTATTTTTTTATCACACACTTTAAAGCAATTTTTTCTGATGAATATTTTTTTTTCTGAATATCTAACGAATTATAGCACCTATACTTTCGGATATACGGCTTATTGCCAAGCCGATTCCAGTGATGAAATCCCCGAAATCTACTCAAAAGGTTTTTTGCCTTATACAGGCAATATTCAATTAGAAAAAAGCACCTTTTATATGGCGAGAAGTCTTCGGATAGATTTAGAAAGGTTTTCAGACACTTCAGAAAACAGAAGAATAAACCGAAAAGCTTCTGAACTAAATATCGAGATGGATTTCACCCCTTTAGCGGAGTTCGACCTAAATGATGAACACTTTGTGAACTTCTGTACTAACTATGCAGCAGAACGCTTTGCCGGTGGGGAAATGACCCAGGAAAGGTTTCAGTATGTTCTGTCCAGAAACCTAATTACACATATTATAGAGTTTAAAACGGCTGAGCAAAAATATGGCTATGTGCTCGCCTGTATGCATAGCAATATGCTTCATTATTGGTTTTCCTTTTTTGATATCGATTACATGCAATCGCATTCTTTAGGCAAGTGGATGATGTGGAAAACAATTAGTTGGGCAAAAGAAAATACTCTCTCTTATGTGTATTTGGGAACTTGCTACCTGCCTAAATCGCTATATAAAGTAAGAGACCATAAGGGCATAGCCTTTTTTGACGGCACCGGTTGGAACGAAGATGCCGCCGTTTTAAAGTATTTATGCCAACAAGATGCAGAACCCAGAGAAATAGATATTTTTAAATCGGAAGATGAAAAAACGAAGTCAATACATTTAACATAGTATGATATTATATTACTTATGCGAATCAAGAGTTAGAGCATGTTTAAAAATTTAATTTCTTAAAAACGAATTATCATAAAATA
>CAZFQW010000586.1:0-2767 GCA_964521225.1 uncultured Roseobacteraceae bacterium | reverse complement strand
GTAGTAGTAAGTATGGGTGGTGGCTATTCTCCCGAGATCAAGCACATTATTGAGGCCCATGCAAATACTTACCGTTTAGCTCAAGATATTTTTTTCTGAAATCTTATTTTAGTATGGTTGCAGAAGATTTTATCTTTAGAGCTATCAAATAAACTAAATCGAAATCATGAGTATCTGGCGTGTGATTTTTGCAATTATCTTCCCCCCTTTAGCCGTTTACGATAAAGGGCTAGGCTCTCTTTTAATTGTCTTTCTATTAACTCTTACTGGTTGGGTTCCCGGTGTAATTGCAGCCTTAGTTATCCTTAACAAATGAAGTACTACATTATTGCAGGGGAAAAATCCGGCGATTTGCATGCTTCAAACCTCATCAAAGAATTAAAGAAGCTTGATAAAAAAGCAGCGTTCAGAGGGTTTGGTGGCGAACTAATGCAAGCCGCAGGCCTCGATTTACAAGTCCATTACCAAAAGATGGCTTTTATGGGCTTTTTAGAAGTGATAAAACACCTCCCTACTATTACGAAGTACCTTTCGCTTTGTAAAAAAGATATTGTACAATGGCAGCCCGATGCTGTTATTTTAGTCGATTACGCAGGTTTTAACCTCAGAATAGCCCAGTTTGCCAAAAAGAAAAAGTTCAAAACCCTGTACTATATTTCCCCAAAAGTTTGGGCTTGGAATACAGGAAGGGCTAAAAAAATCGGGAAGATTATTGATAAGATGTTTGTAATTCTTCACTTCGAAAAAGCATTTTATCAGCAGTTTAATTACGAGGTAGAGTATGTAGGAAATCCACTTTTCGATGAAATCTCAAATTATGAAGCCGACCCTGAGTTTGTAACCCGCAACCATTTAAGTCAGCGTTCTATGATTGCCGTATTACCTGGCAGTAGAGCGCAAGAAGTAAGTAATATGCTAGAAACCATGCTCAGTGTAGCAAAAGATTTTCAGGAACACCAATGGTTTGTAGCGGGGGTTACCTCGCTACCGTCAGAGTTGTATGAACCTGCACGAGCACTCAACATCCCTGTGTTATACGACCAAACCTACGATTTACTTCAAAATGCAGATGCGGCTTTGGTAACTTCAGGCACCGCCACCTTAGAAACTGCTCTTTTTGAAGTCCCTCAAGTAGTTTGTTATAAAACTAGCGGCTTTTCTTACTTTATAGCTAGGCTGTTAATTAAAGTTCCTTTTATCTCTTTGGTAAATCTATTAGCCGAAAAGGAAGTAGTTAAAGAATTAATACAGAATAATTTTAACGAATTCAATTTAAAGAATGAATTGGCAACTGTATTAACCAAAAAAAGAGAGGCAATTAAAAGAGAGTATAAAGAGTTGAAAGAAAAAATAGCCACAGAAGGCACTTCTTTAACAACTGCCAAACTGATGTTAAAGGAACTCAAAAAGAAACAATAAAGCTTACTTTAACTTTTTTACTGATAAGATTGAAACAGGATTACTATTTAAGCTTGTTTGCAATAAAAACAACCCTTTAAACCAACGCACAGATAGAATGAATTTCATTGTAATAATTATAGTAGTCGGAGCATTTATAGCTCTAGCTGCTTATCTATACTGGGACCATAGTAAAGACAGTCAAAAAATAAAAGATGCAGCAGAAACTAAAGGAAAAGTAATTGAACTAGTTGAAATTGTAAAGCACAGTTCAGGTCTTATACAATCACTCGCCGAAACCTCTGAGGAAAGCAAAAAAAAGTATTACCCCGTGGTGAGGTTTATACTTCAAGGGGCAAAAGGTGTTAAGTTTCGAGATAAGAAAGGTTTTGAATCAGAAGATATTCCGATAGCTATTGGGCAAGAGGTTACTGTTATTTACGACAAAAACAACCCTCTAATTGCCGAAATAAAATATTAAAAGAAAGCAGGTTTACTTAGGCAATCAAGCAAAATCATCGTAAAGAGCGCTATAAAACAAGGCTGTTTAGTTGTTCTAAACAGCCTTGTTTTATTTATTATCTCTTGTTTAATTTGGCTTCGATGCTATGCTGTGTGTGCGGCACGGCTTTCAATCGCTGTTTGGAGATTAACTTACCCGTATCAACACAATAACCGTAAGTGTTGTTTTTTATCCGAATGAGTGCATTATCAATCTGTTTGATGTACTTCATGGTTCGAGCAGCTAGTTGATTAAGTTGTTCTCTTTCCAGGGCATCTGCACCATCTTCTAAAGTTTTTAAGCTGCCATGGTTATTGTCGGCACCAGTAGAATCTTGTTTGATTGAAGATTTCAGACTTTCAAGCTCTTTATAGGCTTTATTTCTTTTATCAAGAAGTAAAACTTCAAACTCTTTTAATTCTTCTCTTGAGTAACGGGGGCGTTGGTCCATATTTTTAAAATCTAAGAATAAATTTAGATAAGATGCTTTAAAGTAAATTTTAATAAAGCTTTACAGCTTAGTAACGTACATACGAATTTTTTAAAGCGCAATTTTACTAATTTTGAAGTAAAATCATAAAGACATTTCAAATGAAATATCACAATTCTATTATTGAAACTATTGGAAACACTCCATTAGTAAAGCTTAACAAACTTGTAAACGGCATAAAAGGTACCATACTGGTAAAAGTAGAGTACTTCAATCCGGGAAATTCTATGAAAGACAGAATGGCTCTTAAAATGATTGAAGATGCAGAAAAAGAAGGTATTCTTAAACCTGGGGGTACCATTATAGAAGGAACTTCGGGAAATACAGGCATGGGCTTAGCACTCGCAGGTATCGCAAAAGGCTACCATTGTATATTT
>CAZFQW010000585.1:371-2778 GCA_964521225.1 uncultured Roseobacteraceae bacterium | reverse complement strand
GTTAAAATAGGCGAATGGGTACTAGCTATAGGAAACCCCTTCGATTTAACCTCGACTGTAACCGCAGGAATTGTAAGTGCAAAAGCTCGAAATATCAATATCCTTCGCAACAGAGATAGCTATTCAATAGAGTCTTTTATCCAAACCGATGCAGCGGTAAACCCGGGTAATAGCGGTGGTGCTTTAGTTGATTTAGAAGGTAATTTAATCGGAATTAATACTGCTATTGCCACCAACACAGGTTCGTATTCAGGATATTCTTTTGCTGTGCCTGTAACGCTAGTGAAAAAAGTAATGGACGATTTATTGAGCTATGGCGAAGTGCAACGTGCATTAATGGGGGTAACAATATTAGACATTAATGCAGAGGTAGCAGAGCAAATGGATATAAAGGAAATTAAAGGTGTATATATCAATGGCGTGAACCCCGGAAGTGGAGCAGATGACGCAGGAATTTTGAAAGGTGATATTATTTTATCGATTAATGGTGTTGAGGTAAATGATGTTTCTGCTTTACAAGAAATTGTAGCTAGAAACCGACCAGGCGATGAAATAGATGTGAAACTAAAACGAAACGGCACCATTGAAAATGTAAAGATTGTCTTAAAAAACAAAAGGCAAACTACCGAGATTATCACCAAAGAAGACAGAGAAGAAATGCTTATTCCTGAGTTAGGGGCTGAAATTCAGGATGTAAGCGCAACAGAGCTTTCAGAGCTTGGTTTAAACTCAGGCATCAAAGTTGCTAAACTTAAAGAAGGAAAATTAAAAGCCGCCAATGTACAAGAAGGTTTTATTATCACTCATGTTGATAAAAGACCCGTAAGCGACTCAGAAGAACTGAAAAGTTTGTTCAGTAAAATGGACGGAGGAGTGCTCATCGAAGGAGTTTATCCCGATGGCGAAAAAGCTTATTATGGTATTGGTTTTTGATTGACAAAATTAATAGTTTGTTTGAGGGAAAAAAGGTGCTTTGTAAGCACCTTTTTTTTGTCTTTACAATTAACTTACTTATTTTTTTCTGCTTTATAATTTGATTGTAAAGCATAATTTGTATGCTCTTGCGGACTTGAATTAGTTACAAAATCAATAGCAATTTCTAAATTTAAAAAAACGTTTTCCCTTTTTATTTTATCAATTAAATGAGTTCTAAATAAAGTATCTCTTACAGGGCCAATTACATCGCAAATCAAGAAAGCCACATTCATTTCATTTAATAAATCGAGTAAGTCGTGTAAGCCTTGTGTTGCCGTAGCATCTAAATTACTGATAGGGCTTGCATCTAAAATTATTTTATTAATTTCTCCTTTCGATTTCTTTATTTCGCTTTGAATATATTCTGAAAAATACTGAATATTAATAAAAGAAAGAGGGGCATCTAGTCGCAGTATTAAAATCCCTTGCCAAACTTCAAGGTTTTCAAACCGCTCAATATTCCTAAACTCGTGCGTACCCGATACTTTTCCCAATTTCGCAATGTGCGGGTAAGCAGCCTTGTATAGCAAAATTAATATTGAAAATATAACTCCTGATACAATTCCCGGAACCATACTGAAATGGAGAGTAACGAAAAATGTAATGGCTAAAAGCGCAAATTCTAGTTTATCTTCTTTCCATAGCTTTTTGGCATACGCAAAATCGAATAAGCCTGTAATGGCTACAATAATAATCGAGGCAAGGATAGCATTAGGTAAAAAGTAAAATAAAGGAGTTAGAAAAATAAGCGTAATGGCTACTAAAATGGCACTAAATACCGAAGCAAGCGGCGTATTTGCACCTGCCTGAAAGTTAACTGCGGATCTTGAAAAGCCGCCTGTAACAGGAAAAGACTGAAAGAATGAGCCAAAGAAATTAGCTGCTCCTAGTGCAATTAACTCTTGGTTAGGGATTACTTTATAGTTTCTTTTTTTAGCCTCTAACGCCTTTGCCACCGAAAAGGCTTCCATAAATGCCACTATGCTAATGGTAAGTGCTAGTGGTGTTAATTTAGCAAATTGCCCTAAAGATAAATCGGGCAACATAACCGACGGTAAACCCTCTGGGATACTTCCGACAATTTTTACATTACTTTCATTTAATTGAAAAAGGTAAACGATGATTGTGCCTAAAGCCACGGCAATTAAAGCTCCTGGTATTTTTGGGTAGATTTTTTTGATTCCTTTTATTGCTAAAATTCCCACTATTCCGATAAGAAAGGTTAACCAATGGATATTTCCTATCTGATTAATTGCATTGATAACAATCTCAAAAACAGCATTGCTTCTTTGTATTTCAACCCCTAAAAGGTGTTTTAATTGATTTAAGCCAATAATTAATGCTGCTGCGGAAGTAAACCCGCTAATTACAGGTTTTGCCAACAAATTGGTAATAAAACCTAGCTTTAAAACGCCTAGTAAAAATTGGAATA
>CAZFQW010000585.1:0-361 GCA_964521225.1 uncultured Roseobacteraceae bacterium | reverse complement strand
CCCCCATAAAAAAGGCTAGCAATATGGCAAAACCTATGTACGCTTCTGTGCCCTCCGTTGCGAGTACCGAAACGCCTGCTGCTACTAAGAGCGAGTCCATGGCAACAGGAGCAACAGAAATCTGTCTTGATGTACCCAAAATGGCATAAATAATTTGTGGAACAATGGAGGCATAAAGCCCATATACGGGGGGGAGACCCGCAATCATGGCGTAAGCCATGCCTTGGGGGATGAGCATAATGCCGACGGTAAGTCCGGCAAATAAATCGCCCCTTAAATCATTTTTTTGATAAGAAGATAGCCAATCGACAATGGGAAAGAATTTTTTCATAATGCTTGAAAGAACTCAATAATTAATGCA
>CAZFQW010000584.1:0-2778 GCA_964521225.1 uncultured Roseobacteraceae bacterium | reverse complement strand
TTTGAATTAGGATTATTAACCACAAAGTGTAAACTTTTTTCAGGACGAGACAGAGTTTCTTTTGTGCTAGCTGCTACATCGCGAGTGTGGCAACATGTTACAAGCACAAAAGCACATTGGCTGTACTTGCCGAGATAGTGCCAAGGTAAAATAGTAGCTTTTCAGTTTGTAGGGGCAATGTTAAAAAATAAGAGATGTCATTTTTAATAAGTTGTTATCAATAACTGATAATAACTCATTTTACGAAAGGGCATAAAAAAAGCCCTGTTTTGTAAGAACAAGGCGAAAGATGAGTAGGGGGGAGAGGATACTCAATATACTCTAAACAAACAGTGTTTAAATACCCTTTTCGTAACAACGCTTCCATCGGCTTGGGTTTCATCGACCGATTTCCGTTCGGTGGTTGCGTAAACGGCTGTAGCTTCTAGCTTTTTACAGTAGCGCACCAATTTGTAAGTTACCCCAAAATCGCCTTGTATCAGCACAAAATCCTGTGGTTGAATATGTTTCTCCATCCATTTTTTAATGGGTTTCAGGTAGGTTTTGAGTTCCTTTAAATTGGGGGGTACGTTGCTAAAGAGCTGTTGTAACTCTTCGGGCAAACTCACAAAGGCATCTACCCCCAGATTTTTCTGAGCGTCTTGCTTTTGTTCTTCGGTGAGGGAGTGGGAAAAGAGGAGGTAGAGAGTAGGCATAGGGTTAGAGTTTAAGAATGTTTTTTATTTTAGTGTATAAATCTTGTAATTCGTTTTTTAAATCCTCGGGAGAGGCTGGGTCATCATTAAATCCGCCGTGGTTGATATCGTTTCTTAGTCCACTGCCTGTTATACGGGCAAACTGTTCTATTAGTCCCTTAAACTGTGCAACGTATTGAATCATTCGCTCGATTTCTTCTATTTTATCCCTTTCATACCGTTGTACGCCTCTCCATTTTAAAATCCTATGTCCATTTTTATTGGTGATGTATTCACCAGTTGCCTCATCCATCTTCCATTTCGGAATATCGTTCAGTGCAATATCAGCCATGGAACGGAATTTATAATCAGTGATTTTTTTTTTAGCATACCCCATTTTAATGAGTAACCAAGTACGAACGGTCTCTTGCAAAAGGGTATATCCTTGTGGGATTAATTGGTAGTCGATACACCATTTTACAGCGTGAAACCCATTGATAATATCATCGTTTTTGAAATGATTAACTTTCTCTTCAATCTTGCTAAGAAGCCTCTCCATCTGTTGCTGGTTAGGGCTTTCCTCATTTTTTGCAGCTTTAATTTTTTGTTGTAGCCCTTCAAAGTCGAAACCGTATACCAATTTACCGCCCCGTGATGTTCTAATAGACTTCACGAGGTCATCTAGTTGAAGAGCTAAATCACTGTTTTTACCGCTAATCTTCTCAAAATTCTGACTTTCACCTAAGTTGATAAATTCATTGGAAATATTTGCCCAGTCTTGGAGTGTAACAAAAGAGGTTAAATCAAAAATAGGCACTTTTCTATCTTCTGCATTAGGATAGTTTTTTTCAATTTCACGAGGATCGCCCAAGGTTTCAAAAGCACCATAATAGATTTTTTTGATGCTGATATTTTGCACAGTACGAGCATAGTTAAACAACACAAAACCTAACATGGGCAAGTATCGGAAACTATTGGTGATATCAAAGTGGACTTCATCATGAGGTGTTAATTCGTTAAAAATGGCATTGAAAATCTCATAAATTTCATTGATATTTTGCCCGGTCTTAATATTCAAATTCCGAATTTCGGCTTTATATCCATAGCTTTGAAGGCTCACTTCCAAGCTGTATTCATCAGGGTATTTCTTACATTTTTTCCAGTTTTCAGCCTCAGCTTCTCCTGTCGTCAGGATTAAGCATAGGTCTTCTGCCGACCAATTTTTACAAACTTCTCGGAAAATACTCGATTGAACGTAGTTTTCAGCGGGTTCATTTTCTGCTTTTTCGCCTAAATAATAACTACTTTTTAAATACGGAGCCGTCCCTAAAAAACTTATTAAAACTTTTCTGTTCATATTATTGCGCGGTCATATAACCGTAGCCGACTGCGGTTTTTGCGCCGATGCCGTGGTTTTCTAGTGCGTTTTTGAGCCACCAAGAAATTGTTTTAGGTTGTCCTTCTTCGTCTTGCCCTCCAATGTTCTCTGTTAAAATTTCTTCATCTCTACTACCCACCAAAAACTGAAAAGGCGTGTTAGCTACCGTTAAAAATGGAATGGGGACAGGGCTTTGAAAATCCGTTGGTGGCTGTGTTCCGTCATACCATTTTGGGTAATGTGGGTTCATAATATCCACCTCAATTTTTGGGGCAGACAATGGGAACGCATCGAAGAAGATGGCTCTGCTTTGTTGGTCTTGTGTGCCAAAAATATTTCGGAATACTTCACATTTTTCTGCTAATGATTCTGCTTCTTTTACACGTTCTTTATGTGATGCTTCTTTGTTGGTTTTTTCTTCATAGAAGTAACTCATCACAATCCAGCTCCGCACGACGCCTTTTACTGAACTAGCAGGAATGTAGGGGAAGCCGTAAATGTGGTGCAAGGTCATAGAGGTTTCGTAAACGGATGCACCACCTAAGCCTACTACTAATCGCCAGTCGGGTTGGAAGGTTTGAATTTCAGTTTTACATATCGCTTCAGCAGCAGTTCGTTGTTGTTTTGCTAAATCCTCAAATTCCTTTTCGTCTATACCATACTCACCTCTGATTTTGGCAGTATTTAGAATTCCGTGTATAAGAATTTAGAAGAGCAAGGGAGTTA
>CAZFQW010000583.1:0-2781 GCA_964521225.1 uncultured Roseobacteraceae bacterium | reverse complement strand
GCTCTTTAAATTTCTTATTTTCAAATGCTTACAAAAACTTAAACATGCTCTAAGTCATAATCAATTTGAAAAACTAGAGGCATCCTTTTCAAACCTAGTACACCTCATTCATCTTGATGTATCGCATATGGTAGGCTATGCCGAAGGTTGCTTTTTTTAGCTACTTCGTTAAAGTTTAGTTACCAACTCCAATAGCTTAGGATTCATCTCAGCCATCTTAATCAACTCCTTGGTTTTTGTATCAATATGGCTGCTGTACAAGTGCTAGGTAGCAGGGTAGCCATTGGTCGCGAGTAAATCACCTTTCAAATAGAGCGTTTTATGTATTGTTCAAACGCAACAAACCGTTTGAAATCCGTTTTTAAACGGTTTGTTGCGTTTTTTTTAAATTGAGTGAACGGTTTGTGTTGTAGTACATCCCGCAAATCGAACTTAGCAGCTACCAGCTCTTGATATTCTATATTGTTATCCGAAGCGAAACGCTTTATCTTGAATAAACGAACTCACCGAAACTCCAACCCATAGTAGCGAAGCTTTTCTGCTTTTTCCTCCCATTCAGCATGTGCATCAATATCTGGGTAGAGGGTTACTTTCCTCTCTTGCAGTATTTATGCTCAAAATGCCTAGTAGTAGATTACACTTAAATCTCATCTAAAAGCCCAACATATTCTTCAGGTGTAACTTCTATCTGGCGTAGAATTTCTCGTAGCAATGGGCGGCTAATATCTTTGCTGGAATGATGGGGAATTGTAGTATATCTTCCATCAGAATGCCGATAAAACACATGACTTCCTTTTTGTATTTTTATCTCAAAACTTAAGAGCAACAAAATTTTCTCTAATGTTTGAGCATTGCTAAGCGGCAGTTTACTCATGTGGACTTTACTTCTACAGAAATTTGCTGTAAACCAATAAATTCTGGAAGTTCTGCAAGTTCCTCAGGAGTGTAAGACTCCAAACATAAACTGGTAACTTCTTGTAGGTTATGGTACAATTTGTCTAAAGTTTCGGCCTGTGTATGCGCTCCTGGCAAATTAGGAATCATTCCGACGTACATACCTGTTTCTTTATCTCGCTCTATTTTAGCTGTAAATTGTTGTATCATACTTTATGTTCTTTGAATAAAGATACACAATTGCTTTGCAAAAAATTCTCTATCATCACTTACAACGATAACTCAACACTAATTTAACGTGAGGTTTTCAGAAATTAAAACTAAAACCTCTCTTAAAAACCGTCTTTGCGAACTGAAGGATGGGTTGTGTAGTTGCGTACAGCAAACTGTTGGAGGGGTGTCATTTTACTGACAGATTGCTTCGCTCTGCTCGCAATAACGGGTGAGTTAGTTGATTATGAAATAATTAAATAAAAACCTTGCGTTTTATTAATGGGCTGCCCGAAAGTAGCCGTTTTTAAGTTACCTCTACTCTTCACCTTCAATTTATTGGGCATGGGGAACAGTGCCATGGGTAGCATTTCAGCATACATGGGTTTAAAGTGGTAGCCGGGCACAACGCCTCTAATAATGGCGGGTTAGTGTGTCCCCGAAAGATAGTGTTACCAGTAGATTCTTGTGCAGAACTCAAGCCGGCTGCTTTGGTGGCGGTTCCATTCAATAAAATTTTGAGAGAAGTCTGTAAATTTTCGTTATACGCAATATTTTCCCCTGCTATTAAGCGGATGTTGGGCAACGACAGATAGTTTTCGTTGGCAGCGTGTGCATATTTGAGCACAATCGCTTGTACATAAAATCCCTAGAAACACACAAATATATTGGTTCTAGGGATTTTTTTTGGGTGCAATTGTTTCGTTGCTGTTTGGCAAACCTGTAACTATATTATGATAAAGATATAAGTACTTCGTAGTAAAACAGGTACAACTTATACCATGCAGCAGGGCAGCAAGTTTTTTACCAGAAATTCTTAAATAGTTTTATTTCTTAGCACTCATATTAAAATAATCGTACACTAAATAGCAAAAAGTTTTTACTCCTAACTGCATTCCGCTCTCGTCGATAAAAAAGTCGGGAGTGTGGTGAGGGGCTACTTGTTCGGGTGTTTTATTGGGCGACATCCCCCCTACGAAAAAGAACATTCCCGGTACTTTTTCTTGGTAAAAGGCAAAATCCTCAGCACCTGTTATGGCTTTAATGATTTCCACATTTTTTTCTCCTGCCGATGCTTGTAAAGTAGGCATCATTGCATTTGTTAGCGATAAATCGTTAAACGTAACAGGGGTCATTTTTTCAATGGTAACTTCGGCGGTTAGCCCCGCACTTTCTGCAATCGACTTTGCAGTTCGCTCGATATTCTTATGAATTGTTTCCTGCATTTTTACATCAAAAGTTCTGATGGTACCATATATTTCTGCTGATTCGGGGATGATGTTGTTTCTTACCCCACTGTGCAAACCTCCTATTGAAAGCACGGCAGGAGCTTCCGTTAAAGGAACTTGGCGGCTAATAATGGTTTGCAAACCCATAATAATTTGCGAAGATGTTACAATGGGGTCTAGCCCAGTCCAAGGGGTAGAACCATGCGTTTGCTTTCCTTTTACTTCTATTCGGAAGCGATCGGCTGCTGCCATAATCCCTTCGGTTTTTACTTTTAATGTACCCACGGGAGTCATTGAGTTGATATGCAAACCGAAAATGGCATCTACTTTAGGGTTTTCTTTATTAACAGGTACAAATTGGATAGCAACCAATAATACAACAACAATCCAAAGCGCAAATTTTAATCTTTTTTTCATAACTACGATTTTTAGTTTAACAGCTAAGATA
>CAZFQW010000582.1:0-2793 GCA_964521225.1 uncultured Roseobacteraceae bacterium | reverse complement strand
CGCCGACCGAAAGAAACAAGAGAGAAAGATAATTTATTTATTTTCCGTTCCTTATGGTGCCAACACAAAAAAGTAAATGGTAACAAAATGACATAAACTACCTAAAAGTACAAATACATGGAAAATTGCATGGTTAAAAGGAAGTTTTTTTAATAGATAGAATACAGAGCCTGTAATATATAAAATTCCCCCAGAAAAAGCCCAGTAAGACCCTGCTAAAGGCATATTTTCAATAAACTTCTGAATTGCAAAAACAATAATACACCCCATGGCAACATACATGAGAGTCGAAAGTAATTTAAATCGCCCCGTAAAAAATAATTTTAAAATAATACCAATTAATGCCGCTCCCCAAGCAATTCCGAAGATGAGCCACCCAGCCATGCCATGCAAGGTTACTAAGGCAAAAGGAGTATAAGTTCCTGCAATTAATAGGTAAATAGCTGCGTGGTCAAATATTTTTAGCCTTTTTCTAGCAACTAACTCTTTTGCACGATGATACAACGTAGAAGCTGCATATAAAATGGCTAAGCTTCCTCCAAAAATGCTAAAACTTACAATGTGCCATACATTCCCGAAAATACTTGCTTTAATCACTAAAAAAAACAGCGCAACTACACTCAAAATAAATCCAATAAAATGCGTAATTACATTAATTTTTTCTTCGAGTGGCGGATAAAAGTTGATTTCTTTATTCATTACCTAAAAACTTATACTAAAAATCAAAAATGAAAATTGCTGATAAAATATGAACATATTTTCCTAGCTAAAGAAACGGCTAAATCGTTTCTGAGTGGATAAAATTGGCAAATGAGTAGTCTGCAATTGGCATCATTAATCTGTTTTAAAATAACTTATTTTACTGATTTTAATGTACAAATATTTTACATTAAATCAATCTTGCACTTTCTTTTAAAGAAATAGTGCTTCTTAGTTTTAATAGAATGAATTTTAAACTATATCCTGCTGTAATTCACACGCGAAAGTCTACTCGGTTATTACGCAACATTCTTTAAATGCGAACTACAAATTTGAGGTGAGCAAAGAAGAAAAATTCTAAAGAAAAAGCGAAGAAAAAAGCAAGTAAATCCTATTGTAGTTTAACCGATAACCCCTTATCATTTTTTACCTCTGTCATCACAAAAAAGCTTTGTACATTTCTGATGTTAGCAAGTGCCGCTAACTTTTGCGTTACAAACTCTTGGTAAGTTTCCATATTATTCACTAATACTTTTAGCAGGTAGTCGAACATGCCTGCTACGTGGTAACATTCTGTTACTTCATCAAACTGTTGGATGTCTTGCTCAAATTGAGCAATGTAGTTACTATGGTGTGCTTCGAGCGATACATTGCAAAAAACGGTGAGCGATAAGCCTAATTTCCTCCGATTCAAAATAGCCTTGTAGCTTTCTATGTACTTTTCTCTTTCTAGTTTCTTAATTCGTTCGTGTACGGGCGTAGCCGTTAAAGAAAGCTTTGCGGCAATTTCTTTAATGGTAAGTTTTGCATCTTCTTGGAGCAAGAGTAAAATTTCTCGGTCGATTTTATCAATCATAGGTCAGGATATTTTTCTTTAAAAGGGAATAAACGCACACCAATAAAAGAATATAATTCTGTAAATTAAAATTAATATAGAGTATATATCTTTTTATTGTTTATATAATAGGAAAAAATCTTATTATTAAGCTTTATTTCAGACTGAAACCCCACCAATATGACACATGTAAAACACCCCGAAAGCTTGATGATGAGTTATGGTTATAACCCTGAAGAGGCACATGGCGCTATTAAAAGTCCGCTCTATCAAACGTCAACGTTTGAGTTTAAGTCTGCCGAAGAAGGGAAAGCTTACTTTGAACTCGCCTATGGTTTAAGGGAGCCTAACCCTCAAGAGAAAATGGGGATGATTTACAGTAGATTAAACAATCCGAACTTAGAGATTTTAGAAAAGCGATTAACCCTTTGGGATAAGGCTGAGGAGGCTGCTGTTTTCGAGAGTGGAATGTCGGCTATCTCAACAGTTTTCTTAGCTTTTTTAAAGCCTGGCGATGTATTGTTATATAGCAACCCTACTTACGGCGGAACCGACCATTTTATTCATCATTATTTACCTTCGATAGGGGTAGAAGTTATCGGCTTTAAGCCATGGCAAAGTGAACAGGAAATTATAGCGATGTTGCAATCGCAAAATAAAACAGAGCGCTTGGCAATGGTGTATGTAGAAACTCCTGCGAACCCTACTAACCATTTAATAGATATTGGAATGTGTAGCCGAATTGCTAAACGATTGAGCACCATAGAAAAAGAAGTTGTTTTGGCAGTAGATAATACCTACATGGGCCCCTTGTGGCAGCATCCTATTGCGCATGGTGCCGACCTAGTGTTATACTCTGCTACCAAATATATTGGGGGGCACAGCGATTTAATTGCAGGTGCTGTTTTGGGGAAAGCCGAACTAATGGTTAAAGTGAAAACGCTACGTACTTTTTTGGGCAATATGGCGAGTCCGCATACTTGTTGGTTATTACTCCGAAGTCTTGAAACACTGAAGGTAAGAATGGACGAGCAAGCAAAGAACGCTAAAATTGTAGCCGATTATTTAGCAATGCACCCTAAAGTGGCGCACGTTCGTTTTCTTGGTTTTTTAGATGAATCGTCAAGTGCTTATTCAGTATATAAAAGGCAATGTACAAGCCATGGGGCTATGCTTTCATTCGATATTATTGGAGAAGAAAAGCAGGCATTTCAATTTTTGAATAATCTGAAATTAATAAAACTTGCCGTAAGCTTAGG
>CAZFQW010000581.1:0-2794 GCA_964521225.1 uncultured Roseobacteraceae bacterium | reverse complement strand
CCTGTAAGCTAGAGGTGCAAGAAAGCCCAAGAGAGAGCAAGGGGGTACAGAAGACGCAAAGAGAAGAAGTCCCTAGTGCCTGCACAACAACTGTCAAGGCAGAGCCGGCTAAAGATCCTTTAAGTGAGCAGTTCCAAGCTAAGATAACCCAGTTGCTAGGTGTGCATATAGCCAAGCATTGGTTTAAGGCTTGTCAGTTAGTGCTAAATGAGAGGGAGAATGGTAATAAGGCTACCTTATTGTTAGTACCTAATGGTTTACATCAAGATTGGTTAGAGCGTAATTATTACAAGGAGATTAACCAAGTCATTAATCAATTAGGCTTTAAAGAGGTAATAATTCAAACCATCTCATAGCTCTATTGTGGAGCATAGCAAAATATGGCGTGAACCCAAACCTTTATTGCTTTATTCGCCAATTTATCCACTTTTTTTGTGGATAAATTATAGCCGTGATCAAAGAAAAATTAATGTGCAAAAATTAAAAGAGTTAAAGGTTTATCATAAATTAGCATAAAAATTAATTAAATATTAACTTTATTTTGTTATGTTAAGAACTGAAATTTCATTAAATCTGGAAAGGATTATGGTTGAATCAGAGGTACGGAAACATCTGCGACAAGAATTAAATTGGGTTAAAAAATATGGTGTTGCAGAAATGGGATATCGTTGTTTTTTCCCAAGTGGCAATAGCTTTGGATGTCCTACAAATGAACTATGGTACCAGAAGCCAAGAACAAAAGAATTCTATCAAGAAATGCAAGTTTTTTTAGGTAATGAACTTTTAAAGCTTTTTGCGCAAAAACAATGTTTCGTGACCCGTTCAAAAGAAAATCATCATAATGAATATTTAGCATGGCTCCAGCATTTTAAATTAGCGAATAGCGTTGGTATCTACAAATTCTCACCTGAACGTATTGATAGTTTTTTCTTTGTCTATGATCCAGAAAAAGGGCAAAGTATTGAAAGCTTGATTAATAATTTGTCTTGGTTAGAAAAGCATGTTAATGACCTGGTTTTCAAACTAAATGGCTGTACTAAAGCTTTAGCAGACAACTCCTGCTTTGATCTGCAAATTCCTAAGAAAATATCTCAACAGGTTTTTGCTGAACATCAGTTATCTAGATTGCATCTAGATAACTCGTTAACTATCGTCATGAATGGGCAAACTATTATTCTATCCCGCCGGGAAATAGAAGTTATGAGCTATTTGCAAACTGGTTATAGCAACAAATATATTGCCGAAATTTTAAAAATGCATGAACGGAGCGTAGAGAAGTATCTACAGAAGATAAAGAGCAAATTAGCGGTGGGAAGTAAACAAGATCTGATACGAATTGCCCATTTACCGCAATTGCAAAACCTATATAGAGGAGTAGCGGGATGACGAATAGAACTTTAAGTCCAACATTAATCCTGTCTTGTTTTTTAGCAAGTTGCCTAGAAATCTATGATTTTGTCCTATTTGTTTTCTTAGGAAAGATTTTACACAATAACTATTTGGGATTTCTAGATAATGAAACGGCAACTTTGATCGGTTATGCATTATTTTCTATTGGTTTTATTTTTCGGCCTCTCGGTTCACTGCTTTTTGGTTATATTGGGGATGTCTATGGTCGCAAAACTGCCTTAACATTAAGTATTGCTTTGATGGGGAGTGCTTCTTTAATTATGGTTATACTACCACCTTATGCGGTTCTAGGATTAGGCGCCTGTTACATCATTGTGCTCGTTAGAATTATTCAAGGTTTGTCAGTAGGGGGAGAATTTTCGGGAGCTATTATTTTTGCTGTAGAGCATAGTGCGGCAAATCGTGTTGGGCTAGTAGCGGGCATAATCTCAGCCGGTGGGGCTTGCGGGGTGTTGCTAGCAAAATTAGTTACAGGTTTTTTGCTAGCCCCAGGAATGCCGGAATATAGCTGGCGTTTTGCTTTCTTGTTAGGCTTTAGCCTATCTGGCGTGAGTTATTTCATCAGGAGGCGTTTACGAGAAACGCCAATATTTAATGAAAGCAAAAAGTTCAAGTTTCCGATTCTAGTTGGTTTAAAAAAATGTAAGATAGAAAGCTTTGCAGCTTTATTTGCTGCGGCCGCAAATGGGGCCGCTTTCTATTTCGGGAGTGTGTATTTAACTGGTTTCTTAACCCAAATACATCCAGATATGAATTTTAATTTTGTTTCACCTTTAATCAGTATAACAGTTGCTCTATTGCTGCCGATTTTTGGCATGCTTTCTGACAATTTTAATAGAAATATCTATTTGCTAGTAACTTCTCTTATTATGGCAGTTATAGCTCTAATAGTTCCGAAGCTGTTAGTAGAGGCTTCAGACATAGTAAGTATATGGATGTTATTGCTGCTATATGCTATGGCAGCGGCTTTAACGATCGGAGGAATTAATATTTTTGCTGTTGAAATTTTTCCTCCAGCTTACCGAATGAGCACCTCTTCTTTATTCTATAGTCTTGGCATGGGGTTAATTGGCGGCACAGTACCAATGGTAGCAAGTTTACTAAGGCGATGGCTTGGTGATAATCCATTAATTATAGGTGGATATATTAGCGTTATTTGTCTTTTAGCCGCTGTTGGTAGTATATTGGTACATTTAAAACAGCGTAAAATATCATTAATGTTACAAAATCGTTAAAAAAATTAACCCAAAAGGGCGGGTTTTCCGCCCTTGTGCAACTTAAAAAACCGCTTATACTTAGGATAACTTAAAAACAAAAGAGAAAATGTTAAACTTTCAAGAAACTACAGAAAATGATTTTGGCGTGCCGGCTAGTAGTATAGACC
>CAZFQW010000580.1:0-2812 GCA_964521225.1 uncultured Roseobacteraceae bacterium | reverse complement strand
TTATTCCGGTAAACAATGAGAATTTAATTACTGTAGATAGAAAGGAGCTGATTGGCTGTTTGAAACGTTCTGTAATTTATGCGAACCGCTCTACCAACCAAGTGCGATTCAGAATTACAGGAAATGAATTGAGAATTTCCGCAGAAGATTTAGATTTCTCGAACGAGGCAAGCGAGCGTATTTTCTGCGATCACGACGGAGAAGATATAGAGATTGGATTCAATGCCCGTTTTTTGATTGAAATCTTGAATAATATGCCTTCAGATAAAATTATTTTTCAGTTATCGCAGCCAAACCGTGCGGGTTTAGTCGTTCCCGACGAAGACGGACAAGACGAAGACCTGCTGATGCTGATAATGCCTATTATGCTTCAAAATTACGTATAGTCAATTGTTAATCACGAATCACGAATGGCAAATCTCCTTTCGCAATTCGTGATTAAAAAATCTTCGTTATTTATTTGAGACTGCAAACTCTTCAAAAAGTCGTTCGTTCAGCAATTGCATAGAATGTTTCTTGTTTTCTTGGCTCACTAGTAGCGACACATTATTTTTACTCCCACCATAAGAAATCATCCTGATAGGAACTTCTTCCATAGCTTCTAGTACTTTCACTACAATTGCCGTATCATTTTGTAAAAACTGACCTACTACACAAATAATAGATTGGTTTTTATCTATTTCAACTTGCCCAAATTGGCGCAGTGCCGCAGTGATCGCCTCAAGATTGGTTTCATCGTCAATCGTTAAAGAAACCGCCACTTCAGAAGTAGTTACCATATCAATGGAAGTTTCATACCTCTCAAAAACTTCAAAAACTTTTCGCAAGAAACCATAAGCCATTAGCATTCGACTCGATTTCACTTTAACTGCAATAATTCTATCTTTAGAAGCAATTGCTTTTATTCTTCTAGCAGTTGTTTGAGAAGTAATGAGCGTTCCCTGAGCCTTTGGCTTCATTGTGTTTAATAAACGCACAGGTATGTTGGCATGCTGTGCTGGCAATACGCTCGCAGGATGGAGAATTTTTGCGCCAAAGTAGGCAAGCTCAGCGGCTTCATCGAAGGATAACTCATGAACGGGAAATGTTTGATTTACAATTCTTGGGTCGTTGTTATGCATTCCGTCAATATCGGTCCAAATCTGAATTTCTTCGGCTTGCATAGCCGCCCCAATTAAAGAAGCCGTATAATCGCTTCCCCCTCGTTTTAAGTTATCTATTTCGCCACGCTCATTCAGGCAGATATACCCTTGCGTAATAAAAAGCTTCTCGTTTTTGTAAGGAATCATTTCTTTTTCCATGCGCAACGAAATTACCTCGATATTAGGTTCTCCGTTATTGGTGCGCATAAAAGAAAGCGCAGATAAAAGCACAGGGCTTTCGCCTTGTTCTTTCAGGTAGAAATTCATTAAATTGGTAGAAAGAATTTCTCCCTGTGCTAAGTTTTCCTTAGCAATTAATTCTGTAAAAGGATTCTCTCCTCTGCTTTGTATCTCATCGAAAACATTTTGCACGAAGGCAAAAGCTTGTGTTTTAAAATTTTCGGTGGATATCAATTCTTGAGTATACGCCGCATAGTGGGTTCTTAGATTTTGAACCGATGTTTCAAACGCTTCTTTATCTTTTTCTTTTAAGAACCGATTGATTTCAACCAATGCATTGGTAGTGCCAGAAACCGCAGAAAGTACTACAACTATCTCAGTCTCTTTCTTAAATAGTTGCGCTACATGTTTCATACGCTCCGGAGTACCCAACGAAGTGCCCCCAAACTTTAAAATTTTCATATAAATGATGTTACTCTGCTAGCAAAAAAAAATTAAGCTGCAAAAGTACATTACCCAAACGACGGTAACAAAGTAAAAAAGTAAATTTGAGCTTGCTTGCAAAAAATATATTCTCTGCGCCATAGGGTCAATAGTTTTCAATGTCTGTTGTACTCTTCATCAAAACAATCAAAAATTCAGTAACTTTCCTTCTGAAAATAATATCAATTATTCTAACCCTACTCAATGAATTACAATGAAAAAGACAACTATTTTATTATTTGTACTCAGTTTTGCCTTTAGTTGGGCAAATGCACAACAAATCGCTACAAGGTCTGCCGACTCTATTTTTGTGGTAGAGAATTACCAAAAATACGAGTTCAATATTCCTATGCGCGACGGGGTGAAACTCTACACTGCTGTTTATGTGCCTAAAGACGACCGCGAAAAATACCCTTTCATGATGAAACGGACTCCGTATTCGAGCCGCCCGTATGGTATTGATCAATATCCTTTATTGCTTGGCCCTTCTCGCTTTTTAATGCGCGATAAATATATTTTCGTATCCCAAGATGTGCGGGGCAGGTGGATGTCGGAAGGGAAATACGATAATATGCGCCCACACGTAAAAGCCAATGTTACCAAAGACAAAACCGATATCGACGAAAGTTCTGATACCTACGATACCATCGAATTTTTGCTGAAAGAATTTAAAGGCAAACACAATGGCAAATTTGGGCAATGGGGAATTTCTTATCCTGGTTTTTATACGATTGCCAGTGCCGTAGACGGACACCCCGCCTTGGTAGCTTCCTCGCCGCAAGCCCCTATTGGCGATTTTTTCTTCGACGATTTCCACCACAATGGAGCTTATTTACAGAGTTATTGGCTGGCAACTGCCGTTTTTGGCTACCAAAAAGAAGGACCTACCGATAAGGCTTGGTACTTCATGGTTCGCCCCGAAGAAAACGATATGTACGATTTCTACATGAACATGGGACCACTCAAAAACGCTTCAAAATACTACGGAGAAGACAATGAGTTTTGGC
>CAZFQW010000579.1:0-2815 GCA_964521225.1 uncultured Roseobacteraceae bacterium | reverse complement strand
TCAGCAGTAGTTGTCGCAGGAATTCCTGCACCTACTACTGTTCCTGTACCATCATTAATTGAATAGAACGGGTTCAATGGAGTACCTGCAGCGGTAGCAAATAAAGCAGTGTTTGATTGCGTAGTAGCTGCTACTGTGCCAATAGCACCGTAAGTAGCATCAAGCGTTACAAGGTTGTTAGAAGTGTTATTTGCATTGAAAGCTTCAAACTGCCCCTTTGTATAGAAAGTACCGCCTTGCGCTACTACAGTTGTTCTCGCTGCATCGTTTGCACCACCAATAGTAGTTGCGCCACCCACAGGAATAAATTTCGCAACGAAAGATGCTCTTGTTGCGTTACCGTTGGCATCTTGTACAGAAGACTCTACACGAATTGTTGTATTCGGACGGTCGTAGTTAGTACCACCTACTACAGTAATTTTATCTACTTTATTATTGGCTAAAGTAGCTGTAGCAGAAGCACCTGTACCTGCACCTGTAATTTTTACCAAAGGTGCTTGAGAATACAAACCATTTAATACTTCTTGGTTCGTTGAGCCTGTCGTGATATTATCGTCTGTAATAACACCTGTAGAAGCAGGAAGAGCATTGTAAGTACCTTCAGCAATTGTTAATGCACCAATAGCACCACCTTCTTGAGAAACGATAGGACGAAGTTTCATCATCGAAGAAACTTTAGACCATACTCTGAATGAAATAGTAGAATTAGGCTCAATACCACATACCTCTTCATTCAAAGTAATAGTAGCCGTTCCACCTGCAACCGTTACAGTAAACTTATTAGTTAAGCTAGGAGCCGGAGTAGAAGGATCTGTATCGGCTGTTAAACCAACAGGAGTTGCGTTTGGTACCTGAGTGAATCCGCCTGGAACAGTCCAAGTAGTTCCCACAGGAAGACATCCACCGCCAGAATTAATTGTAGCAGCAAAAGTAGGCGCAGTACCTCTTGGAATGAACGTTACCGCTACTGTTTCCGTAGTATATCCTGCACCTCTGTTTGTAATAGCAACGCCGGTTACTACACCGTTTTCAACCGTTGCCGTACCACGAGCTACGTCGTCGTCATATACAGGGCTGTTTGGATCTTCAAATAATCGTTGTAACTCTTGGCGAGTGTAACCGTCTAATGGTCCTTGACCACCAGCAGTAAACACAACATAAGGAGCCGCATAATAATTATGACCTCCATTTACCATTACAACTCTATCGATTCCACCATCATTGTCGTCGATATAAGCTCTTGCGCTAGCACCTTGTGCATCCACATTCGCTAATGGAGAAGCCACAGAAACGTCCACTGCATTGAAGTCAGGTACAGTAGTTTGAGCAGCTGCTGCTACTGGAGCAAACACCGCTCTTTTGGTTACTACACCCCAAACCGCAGGAGCATTTGTGTTGTTAACCTCACGGCTGATTACGTCGTACAAAGTCTGATCCGCAGCAATAGTAGAATGGTTCACTCTGAATGGAAGACCTGCGCCTGTAGGGAATGCCGGAACGATTACAGTATAATCGCCTGTTGCAGAAACAACGCCTGTGAAAGAAGCATCGCTGTACGATAGCTGAATGATACGTCCGTCGCCTTCCGCACCATCTGAAATGTTGTTACCTTCGCCTGGAGTATTTCCCGTTCCACTTGCCGTACCACTTGCCGTACCATTACTGTTACCGTCAGTTGAACCAAAGGTGTTGTTAGTAGCACGGTTGATTACATTTCTGAACGTAGCATCATCAGCGTTGATAGAGAAGCTAATCAATGTTCCCGCAGGTGCTGCCTCACGACCGAAGTTGGTTAAGTCCGTTTCTACATTCATTTTACCTGAAATAGTAGAGTAACGGTTTAACTGATCCGCAGGTACTTGAGTAGTAGGATCTTGAAATACGTTTCCTAATTCAATTTCGAATACAGGAATTACTGTACCCGCACTTCTTACATAACCGTTAGGGTCTCCTGCAGGAGATTCTCCAACAGCTGTTGGTTTTTCGAACGGAGAAGAAGGCGTAATGTCAGCAACGAAGTTAGCAGGTGTAAAACCTGGCTTTAATACGTTTACTGTTACCTTACCTACACGTAGGTCGGGGAATACTGCATAGCCTGTAGCGTCAGTAGTAGCATTTGCAACTGTTCCTAATTCTTGGTGGAATACAGTTACAACGAATCCGCTCATATCTTCAGAAGAAGTACGACCGTTTGAGGTATTTCCAGAGAAAGTAGTGCTGTTACCATCTACTACATTCACTGCGTAGTTGATGCTACCCCCTTTCAAGAATAACTCATCGCGCTTTGCTTGTAACTCCGATTGGAGTTCAATTAGTGCACGTTGATCTGCAGCTGCTTGTTGTGCACCTGCTTGTGCCGCTTGAACTGAGTCGAGGAGTGCTTGACGACGAGCATCATCTCTTTGCTGCTGTAATTGCAGTAAGAATGCGTGTTCTAATTCAAGAGCTTCCTTTTCGTCAAATTCATCGCGACAAGAGTTCACGCCTATTATTGTTGTGGCGACGAACATCGAGAGCAATGCGAGGCGTAAAGCCTTCATTGAGAAAATGTTTGATCTCATAGTAAAAATTTAAGATTTAACATTACGTGTTTTAGAATTTGGGCATAAAAATAGAAAAGGCATTCGACAATTCCGCAAGTGCCTCCTCTTTTTTCTTAAATATTTTTTTTTAGAGGCTAGACCTCACAGGTTTTCAAAACCTGTGAGGTCTGTTCTGTCACGCTATTTCAAGCCTCCTCGCTTGAACTTCCTCCACACAGACAGATTCCGTTTCAGCCTTTTCCCTCAATGCCTGCCCTGCCACGGAATGACGG
>CAZFQW010000578.1:0-2817 GCA_964521225.1 uncultured Roseobacteraceae bacterium | reverse complement strand
TACGCCGCGATGGCACCGAAATAAAGTCAAGAATCAAAGAACTTTATACGTTTGAAGGTTTAGGGAAAGTGAGAACCGATTCTGTATCTTGTGGAGAGCTATGCGCTATTACCGGTATTGAAGGTTTTGAAATTGGAGATACAATCGCTGATTTTGAAAATCCTGAAGGGCTTACTCCTGTTCCGGTGGATGAGCCTACAATGTCGATGTTATTTACCATTAACGATTCTCCGTTCTTCGGAAAAGAAGGCAAATATGTAACTTCTCGCCACTTGAGAGAAAGGTTAGAAAAAGAAACAGAGAAAAACCTTGCGTTGAAATTAATGAATACCAGTTCGCCCGATAAAATTTTAGTTTTTGGCAGGGGAATCCTTCATTTATCGGTACTGATTGAAACGATGCGCCGTGAAGGTTACGAGCTTTCGGTTGGGCAACCGCAGGTAATTCTGAAAGAGATAGATGGTAAAAAATGTGAGCCTATTGAGCTTTTAGTGGTAGATGTACCAGAAAATTACTCTGGAAAAGTAATTGAGCTTGTTAGCCAAAGGAAAGGTGAAATGACCGAAATGGCACCTAAAGGCGATGTAATTCATTTAGAATTTAATATTCCTTCTCGCGGTATTATTGGTTTAAGAACGCTCGTGCTTAACTCAACAGCAGGAGAGGCGGTAATGTCGCACAGGTTGAAAGGTTACGAGCCATGGAAAGGCGATATAGAAACACGTTTTAATGGGTCTTTAATTGCCATGGAAGGAGGCCCTACCTTTGCTTATGCAATTGATAAACTGCAAGATAGAGGTAAGTTTTTCATTGAACCAGGCGATGAGGTTTATGTAGGACAAATTATTGGTGAGCATTCAAGAGGAAACGATTTGGTAGTGAATGTAACCAAATCTAAAAAAATGAGTAATGTACGTTCATCAGGAGCTGACGATAAGGCTAAAATTGCTCCGGCAATTAAATTCTCTTTAGAAGAATCGATGGAGTACATTCAAGAAGATGAATATTTAGAAGTAACACCTGAAAGTTTTCGTTTAAGAAAGATTCTTTTAGACGAAAACGAACGTAAACGCGCTTCTAGCAAAAAAGCAGTACAGGTTTAGATTCAATTTTAAACTAGATTTTAGGAAATCCCTGAAATTCTCACCCTATTAAAGTCTTTTTTTAGTCTTAGATAGGGTAAGAACTTGGGGATTTTTAATTTCCTTTAAAAACTCAAGGTGTATAAAGAATCGGGCGTAAGAGAACATTGGTTGGTGAATCCTTTAGACAAAGCCATCTTTACTTACATACTAATGAAAAAAATAAATATGTTGGTTTAAGTCCGTTTACAGAAGACCTTTAGTTTCAAGTATCTTTCCAGATTTAACCATGCCTTTAGAAGAAGTTTTTAGAAGTAATGATTAGCCATGTTTTATTTTCTTTCTAAAACTCTAGATTTTTTCCTTTTACCGCTTAGCTGGGTTTTTATTCTCCTTTTTGGCGCACTGCTAACAAAGAAAAAGTCGAAAAGAACATTCTATCTTATCCTTTCCATTCTTTGGCTGTATGCAATAGCAAACCCGTTTTTAGCCAATTGGCTGATGTTACAATGGGAAACACCGCCAAAGGCTTGGGAAGAGTTACCTCGAACTAAAAGCTTGGGAGTTATTCTTTCTGGCATTACCAATCCACTGAAAACCCCAAGAGACAGAGTTTACCTCAACAAAGGGGCAGATAGGGTTTTGCACACTATCGAACTTTATAAGAGGGGAATCATTCAGCAAATTCTAGTAAGTGGCAACTATACAAGGCTCAACGGCGAAGAGTACGGTGAGGCAGAACAAATAAGATACCTTCTTAGGCTAGCGGAAATTCCCGATTCAGTTATTTTTTTAGAACAAGCATCTAAGAATACCTATGAAAATGCCGTTAACGTTGCTAAATGGATTGCTGCGAATACTAAAGACGATTCTGTGATTTTAGTTACCTCTGCTTTCCATATAAAAAGAGCTGTTAACTGCTTTAAGAAACAAGGGATTGAAGTTACGCCATTTCCCGTAGACTTTTATACCCGCGATTTAGAGTTCCATCCTTTAATGCTACTTCCTTCACAGGCTTCATTAAGTGTTAATTCAGTACTTTTTAGGGAGGTAGCTGGTTTCTATATTTATAAAATTGTTGGGTATTTATAGGAAATATGATTTTTTTACACTGGCACACTTCGTTTGAATAGGTTTAAAACAGGGAAGCAGTTGGAATTAAAACGCCCACTGCTTCCCTGTTTTAATTTATTGATTGCCTAATATTTAGTGACTAGCTCCACATCATCAAGCCTATAAATCAGTTTCTGGAAGTCGTCATTATTCAATCTTAAAACCCCCTTTAATAAGACTTTCTCATTGATTAACCGTTCATTCTTTTTCATGTCTAATTCCATTACAGTTTCGGGCCCTGCTCCTCCACAAAAAAAACAGTTACTATAAGGAAATGCCGATAATACTTGGTAATCGCCTTCTAAATCAACGGGAATAATATAGCCTTCTATTTCTATTTTTTTTCCATTTAGTGCTTTAATATCCTCACTAAATTCAGGCTGCGAAACATCAAAACCCAAATCTTTATCGTAGAACCTTTTCCAAGTGAGTTTACCTAGTGTTTTCCAAGTATCCCCCTGTGCGTAGCTTCCTACACCACAAAAAAGAAGAAATCCTATTATTACTATTTTTTTCATCATGCGTTATTTACCAATTAAGGCTTTCATTTTTTTAGCATCTTCGTCGGTAAGCGAAGCTTCGATTAATACCTCTGCAATACCATCGTTTACTAAATTGATTT
>CAZFQW010000577.1:0-2820 GCA_964521225.1 uncultured Roseobacteraceae bacterium | reverse complement strand
CTCAAAATTTATACGCTATGAAATATCATTTTAAAACCCATTACCGAAAAATGCTTGCCGATACTATTACACCGGTAAGCTTGTATCTAAAACTCAGAGACCGCTTTGCCAATAGCATTTTGTTGGAAAGCTCCGATTACCACGGCAACGAAAACAGCCTCTCGTACATCTGTTGCGATCCAGTGGCTAGGTTTCAGGCAGAAGGAGGGGAATATAATATCACCTTCCCCGACCAAACCCACGAAAAAGGAATCTTGCCCAAAGGCAAGCAAGGTGTAGAAAAACTCATTGAATTTGCCGATGCTTTCAGTACCGAACAGCAAGCAGTCAGTGTGGTGAGCAACGGGCTTTTTGGCTATATGTCGTTCGATGCCGTGCAGCATTTTGAAGACATCACCTTCAATAAAGACAAGAAAGATGTGGGGGCAATCCCCGAAATTTTGTACCAAGTGTACAAATACGTAATTGCCATCGACCACTTCAAAAATGAACTGCATCTGTTTGAACATTACTTTACAGAAAATGAACCCAGCCAAATTGAGGAAGTAGAAACGTTGCTCAGAAACCGAAACTACCCTTCTTACACCTTCCAAACTGAGGGCGAGGAGTCGTCTAATTTTACCGATACGCAGTTTTTAGAAGTAATTGACAAGGGGAAAGCGCATTGCCACATTGGCGATGTGTTTCAAATTGTGCTTGCCCGCCGTTTCAAACAGGGTTTTAAGGGCGATGAATTTAACGTTTATCGGGCATTGCGTTCTATCAATCCTTCGCCTTATTTATTTTATTTCGATTATGGAAGTTTTAAAATATTTGGTTCTTCGCCCGAAGCGCAAATCATGATTAAAGAAAGTAAAGCAACGCTGTTCCCCATTGCAGGCACTTTCCGCAGAACGGGCAACGACAAAGCCGATGCCGAACTTGCCCAAAAACTTTACGACGACCCCAAGGAAAACGCCGAACACGTTATGTTGGTCGATTTGGCAAGAAACGATTTAAGCCGCAATGGCAGCGATGTAAAAGTGGAAACCTACAAAGAAATTCAGTATTACTCGCACCTCATTCATTTGGTTTCTAAAGTAACGGGGAAACTATCAGAAGGCGTTTCGCCGCTACGGGTAGTTGCCGATACCTTTCCGGCAGGCACGCTTTCGGGTGCGCCGAAGTTTAAAGCAATGGAACTCATAGACAAGTACGAAAATACGAGCCGGAACTACTACGGAGGGGCAATTGGCTTCTTAGGCTTCAATGGTTGAAATCGCCATTGTATTACCATCCGTTCTTTTTTGAGCCGGAACTACTACGGAGGGGCAATTGGCTTCTTAGGCTTCAATGGCGATTTCAACCATTGTATTACCATCCGTTCTTTTTTGAGCCAAAACAATTACCTGAACTACCAAGCCGGGGCGGGGGTAGTTGCCAAATCGAACACTGAAAGCGAATTGCAAGAAGTAAACAACAAATTAGCGGCATTAAGGCAGGCTTTAACCGACGCTCAGAACATAATTTAGTTTTGAGGAATGAGTTTTTAGTGCTGAGTTGACCAACTCAACACGCAACATTTAAAACTAAAAAGATGAAAATATTAGTACTCGATAACTACGACTCGTTCGTTTATAACTTAGTCCATTTAATTCACGAACTAGGATTTGAAGAAAATACGGAGGTTCACCGAAACGATAAAATCACATTGGAAGCTGTAGCCCAGTTCGATAAAATCTTACTCTCTCCCGGCCCAGGCTTACCCAAAGAGGCAGGCATTATGCCCGCACTCATTCAGAAATACGCAGCCACTAAAAGTATTTTGGGGGTTTGCTTGGGGCATCAGGCAATAGCCGAAGCCTTCGGCGCTGAACTCATCAATTTACCCAATGTGCTTCATGGCGTAAGTAGCAATGCCACTTTACAAGTTACAGACGATTGCTTCTTTCATGAAATCCCCGAAAGTTTTCAGGTGTGCCACTACCATTCGTGGTCGGTAAAACCCAATACCCTAAAAAGCCCTTTAGCGTTAACTGCTCTGGACGATGAAGGAAACGTAATGGCACTTCGCCACAACGAATATAGCATTAGGGGGGTACAGTTTCATCCTGAATCGATCTTGACCGAGCATGGAAAGGAAATGATGTTGAATTGGTTGTTGAAGTGTTGAGAATGGAAGGAGATATCATAAAAGCTAAGGAAGGAATATAAGTAGGCAGACCAAATTAATGATAATAAAAACCTCCAAGGGTTAAAATGTAAGTGAATGAATATAAGGTGATTAAGCATAAAACTCTTGGAGGTTTAACAGATAAATAACTACGCCCAATTACTTAAAAAGAAAAAAAACGTATTATATGAAATCTATCTTAAACGATTTATTTGAATACCGCTCGTTAGATAAAATAAGAGCCAAAGAAATTTTGAAAAACTTAGCGCAAGGAAAGTACAACCAAAGCCAAGTAGCTGCCTTTTTAACCGTGTATTTAATGCGAAGCATAACGGTGGAGGAACTCGAAGGCTTCCGCGATGCCATGTTGGAACTTTGCATTCCGCTAGACCTTGCCACTTACGACCCTATTGACCTATGTGGCACCGGCGGCGACGGGAAAGATACCTTCAATATTTCTACGCTATCTTCTTTTGTGGTGGCAGGGGCGGGGCAACGCGTTGCCAAACACGGGAACAACGGCGTTTCTTCGGTTTGTGGTTCTTCCAATTTATTGGCACACTTTGGCTATCAGTTCACCAACGATAAAGATGCGTTAGAGCGTAGTATTGAAGAAGCTGGCATCTGCTTTTTACACGCACCGCTTTTCCACCCTGCCATGAAAAACG
>CAZFQW010000576.1:0-2821 GCA_964521225.1 uncultured Roseobacteraceae bacterium | reverse complement strand
AATTAAATACAATTATATAATTATGGGATTCGGAACTAAAAATAAAGTTGACCCTACGTTTAACATGTCCTCAATGACGGACATGATTTTCTTATTGTTGGTTTTCTTTATGTTGACTTCCAACTTTGTAACTCCTTCAGGTTTACCCATTAGCGTACCGACTAGCCAAGCTTCGGTTAAGGTAATGCCGAAGGTAAATGTGGGAATCACTAAAGATTTAAAATATTATGTGAACGAAGTAGAAGTGCCCTATGCTTTCATAGAAGACGAACTAAGAAACTTACTACCTACCGTAGAAGAAGGCGTGGTAGTGTTATCGGTAGATAAAGATGTGCCGGTTCAGCATTTAGTAAATGTAGCAGGGATTGCCACCAAGCTACGTGCTAAAGTATCAATTGCAACAAAACCTGAATAGTTTTTCAAAATACGCTCTCTATGGAAACCAAAGAAGATAAAAAGGAAATAGAAAGAAAAATCAAGATAAGAGCAGCGATATTAACAGGCGTATTCAATGCATTATTAATCGTTGCTATCTTGTATATAGTAGCATGGGCACCACCCGACCCACCTT
Organism: uncultured Roseobacteraceae bacterium; assembly: GCA_964521225.1. Classification (GTDB taxonomy): domain Bacteria; phylum Bacteroidota; class Bacteroidia; order Cytophagales; family Flammeovirgaceae; genus CAYUJH01. The sequence continues at coordinate 2,250 of CAZFQW010000576.1, read as the reverse complement.
TGCCAGAGTACGGCATCGAAGTCAATTTTGGCTTGGATGAAATTGGTTCAGGAGATATACAAAGTAAAGCCCCTGCGAACGATAATGAAAGCTTTGACAAGGCAAAACCAACTCCTCCGGCGGAAGAGGTGAAACCTACGCCTCGGCTAGAGCCCACACCAAAACCAACTCCACAGCCTGTGCCCGAGCCTGTAAAAGAAACGGCAGAAGAAGCAGTGGAAGAGGTGGTTACCCCTATAGAAGCTGAAAGCGAAGTAGCAGTAGAGCCTGTACAAGAAAAACCTAAGGAAAAGCCTACGCCAAAACCTGAACCCGAAAAAGTAGAAAAGCCACTTCCCGAACAACCAAAGCCAACTACGGAAACACCTAAAACTACGGAAGAAAAACCTACTGAAAAGGTGAATACCGAAACAATATTGCCTAGTAGCACAGGTACAGCAAACGAAGACCAAGCAAATAATAACGGAACAGGCACGCAGGGTGAGGTAGGAGACCAAGGCAATCCCCAAGGCAATTTAAACGCCGATGCGCTTTTAGGCACTGCAAGTGGCGGTGGGGGGGCTGCGCTAGATATGCCCGGCTGGAAATGGGACCAATCCCCTGATGTAGTAGATCAATCCACGGAAATTGGAAAAGTAGTATTTGAAATAAAAATAGACGACGAAGGAGAAGTGGTTGCCGTGAAAACTATTTACCGCTCAGTTTCTAAAATTGTGGCAAATGTTTACCAACAAGCCGTACTCGATTTAACGTTTACGCCCGAGGCTACGGAAGTTAAACCAATTACTACAGGGAGAATAACTTTTGTGATTACTTCTAAATAGATGCTATAATTCATGGACTTCCAGAAGACGCTTCAATACATGATGAGCCGCCTACCAATGTATCAAAAGGTAGGCGGTTCTGCTTTTAAAAAAGGCTTAGATAATATTAAGCATTTATGCGAAGCCTTAGGCAACCCACAAGATCTGTACGATACCATCCACATTGCCGGAACAAACGGAAAGGGAAGTGCAACACATTATTTAGCGGCAATTTTTCAGACAAGTGGTTACAAAACAGGCTTGTACACTTCGCCTCATTTAAAAAGCTTTACGGAAAGAATTAAGATTAATGGGCACGAAATCCCTGAACAATCGGTTGTTAACTTTATCGAGAACAACAAAAACTTAATCGAATCGCTTTCCCCTTCTTTCTTTGAAATTACCGTAGCAATGGCATTTCAGCATTTTGCAGAAGCAAAGGTAGATATAGCAATTATTGAAACAGGGCTAGGAGGAAGGCTCGACTCTACTAACATCTTGCAACGCCCTTTGGTAAGCTTAATTACCAACATTAGCCACGACCACATGGGCATGCTAGGGGATACGCTTCCCGAAATTGCCGCCGAAAAAGCGGGAATTATCAAAGGAAACGTCCCTGTGGTAATTAGCGAAAAGCAAGAAGAAGTAGCCGCCATTTTTATTGAAAAAGCTAAAGAGAAAAATGCGCCTATTTTCTTTGCAGAAGACGCAATTTCAGTATTGGGAGAAAATAAACTCGAAGTTAAGAAGGAGGGGGAAGTTTGGATGGAAAACCTCCAGAGTGGACTCTTCGGCAAACATCAGCATAAAAACATTACAGGAGTTTTAAAAACGATTGATTTAATTAATACGAAAACGCTTAAATACGCCATTAGCGACGAAAGCATTTTACTAGGCATTCAACAAGTGGTTGCCCTAACCGGCTTAAAAGGCAGGTGGCAACAACTGAACGAAAAACCCTTCGTTTTTTGCGATATATTACACAACGAGGCAGGGGTTGAGATTTTGCTACAACAACTCGCTCATTATACTTACCAACAACTTTATATGGTTTGGGGAATGGTAACCGATAAACAGCACGATAAGATTTTGAAGATGCTGCCCCAATCGGCATATTACATTTTTTGCAAGCCCAATGTACCCAGAGGGCTAGATGCCCAAGAACTTCAAGAAAAAGCGAAAAAATTCGGTTTGGTAGGCGAGGTACTCGAAAATGTAAACGAAGCTTACCAAAAGGCGCTTTCACTAGCAAATACCGATGACTTTATTTTTGTCGGTGGGAGTACCTTTGTAGTTGCAGAAATGCCTATTTAAAGTACAAAATAGTTTGAAGACTGACCTAACGATATGAACAGACCACAACCCATAAAGCCCAAGGCAGGAGAGGAAAGCGTGTGGGATTATCCTCGCCCTCCAAGATTAGAAAAAGTAACGAAACACCTAGAAG
>CAZFQW010000575.1:0-2843 GCA_964521225.1 uncultured Roseobacteraceae bacterium | reverse complement strand
ATTATTTTATGATAATTCGTTTTTAAGAAATTAAATTTTTAAACATGCTCTTATATGAAAAGATGTTGGCAAAATACGAGACAAACTTTTGAGGAAACTTTAAAATGTTCAATTTTGCATTTTACCGAAAATTTTTTTTGAATATGCGACAACGACTTTTAAGAGAAGGAGCAAAAGAACTTACTTACGAAATCCGTGGAATTGTAAAAAAAGCAGAACAGCTACAAGCCATTGGGCATACCATTTATTGGGAAAACATTGGCGACCCCATCCAAAAAAACGCTCAAATTCCTGAATGGATGAAGTTAATCGTAGCAGATTTAATGCAAGAAGACGATACCTACGGCTACTGCCACTCGAAAGGCGTATTAGAAACTCGGCAGTTTTTAGCAGCACTGAACAACCAAAGAGGAGGCGCACAAATTACTGCAGAAGACATCCTGTTTTTTAACGGTTTGGGCGATGCCATTTCAAAATTGTATCAGTTTATTGTGCCTACTTCGCGCATTATTGGGCCTTCTCCAGCGTATTCAACGCATTCTTCGGCAGAGGCAGCGCATGCCAACCACCAACCACTTACCTACCAACTCGACCCCAACAACCGGTGGTATCCTAATATCGAAGATTTAAGGCTGAAGGTACAATACAACCCCAACATTGTTGGCATCCTGATTATCAACCCCGATAACCCTACGGGAATGGTGTACCCAAAAGAAATTTTAGAGGAAATAGTGGCACTTGCCAAAGCGTTTAATTTGTTTTTGGTAAGCGACGAAATCTACCTAAACATTACCTACAATGGTGCAGAAGCGCACCCCTTGGCAGAAGTAATTGGCGATGTACCGGGCATTGCCCTCAAAGGAATTTCTAAGGAGTTCCCCTGGCCCGGTTCGCGTTGCGGCTGGATGGAATACTATAACAGAACACAAGATGCTGAATTCGACAAGCTATGTTCTACTTTAGACAATGCCAAAATGATAGAAGTATGTTCCACGAAGCTTCCCCAAAAGGCAATTCCCCGAATTATGGGAGATTCGCTTTACAAAGCGTACCAAGCGCAGCGAAACGAACAAATTGGCAAGCGAAGTAAAATTATTTCGGAGTTCCTCAGCGGAGTGCCTTACCTCAAATTCAACGAGACCTTTGGCGCATTTTACAATACTATAATTTTTGAAGAGGGTGTGTTGAAAGAAGGGCAGCACCTACACATTGAAGACCCTAAGGCAAAAGCCCTGTTAGACCAATGGCTCTCGGCAGAAGAAAACATTGCCCCCGATAAAAGATTTGTTTACTCCCTTTTAGCGGCAAAGGGAGTCTGCGTAGTGCCAATGTCGTCTTTTTGTTCCGATTTAAGTGGCTTTAGAGTAACGCTGTTAGAAGAAAATGAAGTTTTTTTAAAGAAAACTTTTCAACTCATTAGAGAAGCGGTGATGGAGTATGTAGAAAGTGTAGAGGTGGTAATGCAACGCTAAGGAGGGTGAAGAGAGATGATTTTTTTACACGACCATCGCACTTTTCTTTATTGAAATTGTGGATATGAATCGTAGAGCGCAATATTACCCTCTTAGCCAATGGTAAAAAGAAGAAGCTCGGAGAGCTGAAATCTCCGTAGGAAATTTAAGGAATTGGGCGTTAAAGCCCCATCGGGGCGGCATCTGAAAGAGGTGTATATACCCTAGGTTTCCTGACAGAACGTTACCAATTAGTTGGGTTTGTTAGGGAACAAACCAACTAAAGGAGTGATGAGACACCGCCAATAAAGAAAATTCAAAACAGGCACCCAAACCCTAGAGCATTCCTCTTGCTTTTATTTCTAAATATTTATTTAAGGTATTTACGGTTAAATTTTCGGGGCGGGTTAAAATAGATTGGATGCCATGTCTTTTCAGTTCTTGAATAATTTGGCGTTTATCGTGGACGAACTTTTCTCCAATCGCTTTTAAATAAATATCTTCTGTATTTTTTGGGGTGCTTTCTAGCAATTCTTCTAACGCTGTATTTTCGAAAAATACCACAAGCAATAAATGAGAGCGTGCAATAATTTTAAGGTAAGGTAACTGGCGCTCTAAAGAGGGCATCGACTCAAAGTTAGTATATAAAATCAGCAGGCTGCGCTGAGGGATATTGCGTTTTATTTGTATGACTAATTTAGAATAATCGGTTTCTTGGAAACCCGTTTTTTCTCTATAAAGCATTTCTAAAACTTTATTCATTTGGTTGTTTTGCCTGCTTGCTTTTAACACCTTGTCAACTCGTTTACTGAAAGTGATAACCCCTGCTTTATCTTGTTTCCTGATAGCAATGTTGGAAATCACCAAGCTTGCATTAATAGCGTAGTCGAGCAAAGTCATTTGAGCAAAAGGCATTTTCATTACTCGTCCTTTATCTATAAGGCTATATACTTGCTGCGATTTTTCTTCTTGGTACTGGTTTACCATCAGTTGGTTTTGGCGCGCTGTTGCCTTCCAGTTCATACTGCGATGATCGTCGCCCGGTACATACTTTCGAATTTGGTCAAACTCTTTATTTTGCCCTATCCTCCTCACTTTTTTAACCCCCGCTTCTGTAAGTCTGTTCGAGATAGCGAGTAGTTCGTATTTGCGCATCTGCAAAAATATTAAGCACTCCAAAAAAATACTCGCCCCGTTTTACGGGTTTCAATTCATAATATAAAGTTTTCTCTTCGTTCAGATTCAGTTTCGCATTTATCAAAAAATTTCTGACTTGAAACTGATGTGGAATTTCATCGATTACCGAAGCGGTTATTTTAAAATTATAGTTATTGCTAAGTGTCTCGTCCTGAAAAAAGTTTACACTTTGTGGTTAATAATCCTAATTCAAAT
>CAZFQW010000574.1:0-2845 GCA_964521225.1 uncultured Roseobacteraceae bacterium | reverse complement strand
TAATCATTCAAAAAATTTGTAATCTCCCTTATACACTAAATTCTATACAGGCTCCATTCAAAAAATTTGTAATCTCCCTTATACACTAAATTCTATACAGGCTCGCTAATAACACTCAATGATTTACTAGGCACACCATAGTTATCAGTAATTTTTTATAAATTCATAGAAATTTTGATTGAACATTGAAATATTATTTTCCTATTTCACTTCGTTTGTTTGAATTGTAACTATTAAACTCAGACCATAAAATGTCATCTAATCTGCTACTGAAGATAAGAAAATTATTTATTACACTACTGCTTGTCTTTGCTTCATTTATTGCAATGAGCCAAAGTAGTACCGCCTCAAATTTCACAAGTTTTCCGCCCAAGAACGGCACTGGAACAAGTAAAACAGCGCCACTCAATAACTTTTCCGACTCTGTTTATTCCATAAAAATCCCTTCGGCAGTTTTATGGAAATTTCAGTGCGATGAAATTGAGCCTTTTATGAATGCCGCCTTTTCAGGAGCACTAAAAAACAACGTTACTTTTGAAGAAGCTCCCTCTAAACCAAGAGCTTTTTACAGCCAAGAAGAAAATTGTGCAGAAGGCTTAATTTTAATAGATGACGATACAATGATTGCTGAAAAGTATTTCTTACACAAAGAATACTTTAAGATTTGGGACACTCAGAATGTAGACCCTTACGAGTATAAAATCAAAGATTTTAAAGATACAGTACTCCTAGAGCTTTTCAATAGAGAAAAGAACTTGGCTTGGTCGCAGCCTCTGGCGAGGGAAACGAAAGTAAACTCAAAGTATGGCGCTAGATGGTACAGGTGGCACCATGGGGTTGATTTAGAAATTGACCTTGGAGACCCAATTCAAGCAGTATTTGATGGTGTAGTTAGAATAGCAAAGTATAACCGTGGCGGCTATGGCTACTACGTAATGATTAGGCACGATAACGGGCTTGAAACACTCTACGGACACCTAGCGAAGTACAATGTAAAGCCGGGGGATGTGGTAAAAGCAGGAGATTTGATAGGTTACGGAGGAAGTACCGGAAGAAGCACGGGCCCCCACCTCCACTTTGAGGTACGCTACCAAGGGCATGCATTCGACCCCCGCCACATGTTCGATTTTGACGATAACGGAGGGAAACTCTATTTCCGAGAGTTTGTGCTTACTCCGTTTCATTACAAAGGGCTAATTAACCAAGCAAAAGGGCAGTACCACAAGGTACGAAATGGAGATTCTTTATGGGTAATAAGCCGCCGTTACAGAACCCCAATCCGACAGCTTTGTAGGCTGAATGGTATTTCGAAAAGCACGGTACTTAGGGTAGGAAAAGTCTTAAGAGTCCAATAAAAAAGACCCACAATATTTTGCCCCACAGCCTACACTTTCATTACTCCTTTAATTGAGCGTATTCTCTTTTTATTTCTCGTATAATATAGCCTGTAATCCAGCCGATATAGCCTTGGCGGGCATAGTAAAACTTTTTAGTCGGAGGAGTACTCCCATACTCAGTGAGTAAGCCTTCTAATATAGTAAGCCCGGCAATAAGCTGTTCTTGAGGGAAATCTTTTTGTGCTTGTAAGATGTTCTCCATTGCCATTTTACGGAGTGTAGTATCGGCAATTCCCTCCAAATTGGGGTTAGTAGCTTCTTTATAGGAGTTGGAAACTAACTTTCTGAATTGTTGGATATGACGAGGGGAAACCCTTACAAACAAATCTTGCGAAGCTTCGGGGTACATATAAGAGGTGGTTGCCCACACGACCCCTCCTACCAAATGCACAATGGCGCGGGTTCTCATCCCCGAATTAGCTTGAAATGCCTCGATTACCTCCCGATGAATTTGTTGACCTACTAAAAATGCAGCGCTATCGAAGGTAATATCACCGTCGAGCTGCCGTGTTTTAATTGTTGGAACCAGCGTTTCTGTACCAAAAGAGAAGGTAATTGGCTCTAGTAATTCGCCTCCAATTCCCCGAACAAAACCACCTTTCGTATTGCCACTACCAATATCAATAGTACTAGAAATTGCTCTATATTTTGGAAGCGTAGAGCCTTGTATTACCAAAAAAGCTTCTTCTTCGGCAGTGATAAAATTCACTTCTTTATCAAAATTAACTCCTTTTTTGAATCGCTTTTTAACTTCTTCTAATTTACTAACTCTATCAGCGGCTTCTTTCACCCCGGAACTCCCTATTAAAAACAAATGCTCGTTTGAAATCTCGTATTTTTCCTGTGCTATTGTAATATATTTATTTACAGCGGCAATGGCATTTTCGATGGCAGAATCTGCCATCGAAACAATATTAGGGTTAATGGATTCGTCGTGAATAATTTTAAATTGATAGATGCCTTCTACATTGAGCTTTGCACCTAAAATGCTCAATTTCACACCTTTTGCACCAATTTCAATTCCTGCGTAATATTCAACTTTACCTTGCATACCACTCAGGATAGCGCCTACTGCCTTTGCACTAGTTGCTACTTTGAGTTTTTTGTAAATATCCAAAGCATTATTGAGGTAAATAATTGCCTTTGTGGTATCGCTAACATCTCTGTAAAGCAATCCTAAAAACTCATTGGCAGAAGCCTCCCAATACTTGTTTTCCCCTTTGGTAACATCTAAGCCAATTTTTAAAAACTCCTCGGCTCTTTCAAACTGTTGTGCTTCGCGAAGGGTGTTGCCCGTTTTTATATATTGCAGGGCTTCTTGGTTTGAAACTTTTTTTTGCGCAAAAGAATCAATAAAGCTCAACGAAAAAACCAGAAATAACAGAAAGGCTGATTTGTAGAAAGAATGCATAATGGGAGCTTAAGATAAATGTTCAGTTTTAAATTTC
>CAZFQW010000573.1:0-2851 GCA_964521225.1 uncultured Roseobacteraceae bacterium | reverse complement strand
TTGCACACCCGTTGCATAGGGAAGAACTAGAAAAAGCAGCTTTCGAGCGGTTTAAGTATTTGTAGAAAAGATATTCAGCCAACCATCTTTAGCGGCTTTTTAAACTGCTAAAGATGGTTTTTTATATGCATTAATGATAACTATCTGCCTTCATATATATAATCACATCGAAGCGCCACGCTTCCGATTTCCTTAAAATAAGTTCGTCGTTTTTTAAGGTTTCTATTACTAACTTTTCTATTATACCAGAGTTGCTTAAGTGCAGCAATAATTCTTTGGTTTCTTCTAAGTACTCCCAAATTCCTTCTCTCTGTTGCCCATTATCTATCTGGAAGAAAGAACCGTCTTTATTGAGAGTCAGTAAATCTTCTGCTTCGTTTTTTTCTGGAGGATAGGTAATTTGTAATATTTTACACTTTGCATATTTCCATGTACGCATTAATGTTCTTAATTCTTGCGATTTCTCATCGGTTTGCGCACTAAGGCTGAACAAACTTGCAGTAAATAATAAGAGTAATGTATCAGTAAATTTTAGTCCCATGATATTTAAATTATAGGGTGAAATTCTATTAAGAGAGATGCATATTAATGGCAAAAAGTTGTCCCTAAATAATATTTCTTGTAATAATTAACTTAGGATTTAAAAAAAGGTAACGGAGGAAATGTATTAATTTTTTTTGGACATACTTTAACTTCAACTTTTACAATTTTAATAAGTTCTCTAAAAGAACACATAACTACAAATTCAATGGATATATCATTTATTTTGAACGAATTGGGCGAGCCTCATTACGAGAACGCAGGCGCTATTGCACCTTCAATGGTAACGAGTGTAAACTTTGGCTACAAATCGGTGGCAGCCATGAAAGAAGCTTTCAAAAACGAGTACGATATCCCTTTGTATTCAAGAGGAAATAACCCTACGGTTGACCTACTCAATAAGAAACTAGCAGCTTTAGAAGGCACGGAAGAGGCTTTAAGCTTTGCCAGTGGTTCAGCAGCAGTAGCTGCCGCTGTAATTGCCAATGTGAATCAGGGAGACCATATTGTGTACGTTGAAAATCCTTACTCGTGGACTAACAAGCTCATGACCCGTTTACTGCCCCGCTTTGGTGTAACGGCAACGCCAGTAGATGGCAAAAATGCAGACAATTACCGCAAAGCAATTCAGCCTAATACTAAAATGCTTTATTTGGAAAGCCCCAATACATTTACCTTTGAGCTACAAGATGTAGAAGCAGTAGTAGCAATTGCCAAAGAGCATCACTTGCTCACCATTATTGATAATAGTTATGCAACACCTATCAACTTTGTACCTGCGGCAATAGGGGTTGATATTGTGTTACATGCTGCCACTAAATACATTAATGGGCATAGCGATGCCATTGCTGGAGTGGTTTGCGGAACCAGAGAAATGATGAGGAAGATTTTCTATTCGGAGTTTATGACGTTAGGGGCCACTCTTTCCCCATTTAATGCTTGGCTTTTGTTAAGAGGATTGAGAACATTGCCCCTAAGGATGGAGAGAGTTGCCCAAACCACTATGGAGATTGCAAAACGCTTAGAGCAACACCCAAAAGTCGATAAGGTGCATTACCCTTTTTTAAGCACACACCCACAGTTTAAACTTGCCCAAAAACAAATGAAACGAGGGGGAGGGCTCTTTTCTATCCAACTGAAAAAAGAAAAAGTAGAAGAAGTAGAAAAGTTCTGTGATAGCCTCCAAAAATTTTCCCTAGCAGCTTCTTGGGGCGGTTACGAGTCGCTAGTTTGGCCTTATTGCGCCGTTCATATTCCTGAAGGGATGCAAGCGGTATATCCTCAAAACCTTATTCGATTTTATGTAGGGTTAGAAGATACAGAGTATTTATGGAAAGATTTAGAACAAGCCTTTGGGAGTTTTTAATGTTGAGTTGCTAGTTTTAGCCAATGTTTTCATGAAAAACACCGGTAAAATTCATCCCAAAAAAATCAAGCAAATAAATCTCGATACAAATTGAAGAAGAAACTACTAAAGCTTCCGCTCGTTACCCTTTTCGTTCTTTTGGCAAATGTGCTGGTGTACATAGCAATGGTCAATAGTAGCCTAGGTTTTGGTTCGGGGTTCAATGCCAATTATGTTTTAAAGTGGGGGGCAAACTTTAACCCTTATACACTCGATACAGAATACTGGAGGCTTCTCTCTAGCATTTTTGTACATGGTGGTTTGCTGCATTTTTTGGTGAACATGATTGCCCTCTATTTCTTAGGTGCCGATTTAGAAAAGTACATTGGCAAAGCCTCGTTCATGTCCGTTTATATTCTGTGCGGAATAGGCGGTAACTTAGGGAGTTTATGGTGGAATGTTTACACCGTGAGTGTAGGCGCTTCGGGGGCAATTTTTGGTCTCTACGGGTTTAACTTAATTGTGAGCATTATAGAAGAAGTAAAGCTGAACCGAAGCATTTTGCGGCTCATTATCAACTTTGTGCTATTTGTAGCAGTAAACCTGATTTTTGGGGAGTACATGAATGTTGACCACGCAGGGCATTTTGGCGGCTTATTCACCGGTGTTTTTTTAGCGTTTTACAGAGAAATAAGAACTTACAGCAACCTGAAATTTCATCAGGCAATTGATAGCAGTTTGTTTTTTAGCCTTCTATTTATAGTAATATTTATGTGGTTGCCCCGCTCGCAAGTTCAGTATTACCAAGTATTCCAAGATTTATTAGCAAAGGAAGAAATTTCTGGGGAGGTGCTTCGGGCCAGCTACAAAAGCGATGCAGAATATCTCGATTCTCTGAAGGCAACCTTACCCGTTTGGGAAGAAACGCAGAAGCGAATTTCAGCGCTCGAAGACTTGCCCTACGAG
>CAZFQW010000572.1:0-2858 GCA_964521225.1 uncultured Roseobacteraceae bacterium | reverse complement strand
ATTGTCAGTTGCTTTCGATTTAGCTACTCACCGTGGTTACGATTCCGATCACCCAAGAGTAGAAGGCGATGTTGGAAAAGCAGGAGTCGCCATCGATTCTATCTTAGATATGGAGGTGCTTTTCGACCAAATACCGCTCGATAAAATGTCGGTTTCAATGACTATGAATGGGGCTGTGTTGCCCATTATGGCATTTTATATTGTAGCGGCAGAGGAACAAGGAGTAAAACCCGAGCAACTTTCAGGCACTATCCAAAACGATATTTTGAAAGAGTTTATGGTTAGAAATACCTATATCTATCCCCCTAAACCTAGTATTGATATTATTGCCGATATTTTCGCTTATACTTCTAGGAAAATGCCGAAGTTCAATTCAATAAGCATTAGCGGTTATCACATGCAAGAAGCAGGTGCCACAAACGATTTAGAATTGGCTTACACCCTAGCCGATGGCCTGGAGTACATTAGAACAGGAATTGCCGCAGGCATGGACATAGATACTTTTGCGCCTCGGCTTTCTTTCTTTTGGGCTATTGGGATGAACCACTTTATGGAGATTGCTAAAATGCGGGCAGGCAGAATGCTTTGGGCCAAAATTGTGAAGGAATTCAATCCTAAAAACCCAAAATCGATGGCCTTGAGGACGCACTCTCAAACTTCTGGCTGGTCGCTTACCGAACAAGATCCTTTTAATAACGTTGCCAGAACTTGCACCGAGGCAATGGCGGCTATTTTAGGGCATACCCAATCGTTGCATACAAATGCGCTCGACGAAGCTATTGCGCTACCAACCGATTTTTCGGCAAAAATAGCGAGAGACACACAAAAATTCATTCAGAGTAAAACAAATATTACCAAAGCAGTTGACCCTTGGGCGGGCAGTTATTACATTGAAAGCCTCACCCAACAATTAGCCGAACGAGCATGGGCACTTATTGAAGAGGTTGAAGAGTTTGGGGGTATGGCAAAAGCCATTGAAAACGGTTTGCCTAAAATGAGAATTGAGGAAGCCGCCGCTAGAAAACAGGCTAGAATAGATGCGGGTAAGGATATTATTGTAGGTGTAAACCAATATAAATCGCCAGAAAAAACCGATATTGAGCTATTAGAAGTTGATAACAATATTGTTAGAGAAAAACAGCTGGAAAGATTACAAAAGCTAAAAGCTGAAAGAAATGATGCTCTTGTTGCGGAATCGTTGGCAGCCATTACCGCATGTGCAGAAAGAAAAGCAAAGGGCAATACCGACAGCCAGAAAGATGAAGACAACCTGCTTGCACTTGCCGTAAATGCTGCTAGAAACAGAGCTACACTGGGAGAAATATCATCAGCTATGGAAAAAGTATTTAAAAGACATCAAGCAGTTACAAAAACCATTTCGGGGGTTTATGCTTCGGAAGCTGGAGACAATGAAAGCTTCAAGAATGCACAAGCTTTAGCCAATAAGTTTGCAGAGCTTGATGGAAGGCGACCCCGAATCATGATTGCCAAAATGGGGCAAGATGGGCACGACAGAGGTGCAAAAGTAATTGCTACGAGTTTTGCCGATTTAGGATTTGATGTAGACATTGGGCCGTTGTTTCAGACACCTAAAGAAGTAGCCGTTCAAGCCGCAGAAAACGATGTTCACATGATTGGTGTTTCAACCTTAGCGGCAGGGCACAAAACGTTAGTTCCTAAATTAGTTGAGGAACTTAAAAAAATTGATAGGGAAGATATTATGGTAATAGTTGGCGGTGTAATTCCACATAACGATTACGAATTTCTTTATAATGCTGGTGCAAGTGGTATATTTGGCCCGGGAACCATAATCGCCGATGCAGCGTCTGAAATCCTTCAAAAGATTATCGCCGAACTAACAGAATAAAAGTAAAATTTATTTCTAAAAACATATTTATATTATATTTTACTACACATAATCATTCAGTTAATAATGGAAAAGTTTCATATAGAAGGGCAAGAGTTTGTACCTGAAGTTTATTTCGACCCAGATAAAGATGTTTTAACCATTTCAGGGGCTTCGTACCACGAGTATACCGATGAGTTCTTCGACCCTATTTTTGCTTGGCTAGAAGACTACCTTACTTCTCCTGGAAGAAATGTAACTTTCAATTTTGACATGAATTATTTCAATACGGCATCGTCGAAGTGTTTTTACGATATGCTTGAAATGATGGAAGATTACGTTGAAAGTGGGCAAGGAAAAGTAATTGTGAATTGGAAGTTTCAGCAAGATGATATTGACATGGAAGAGTCGGGTAAAGACTTTGTTGAAAGTATCAACCTAGATTTCCGATTGATTCCTTACGAATAGAAACAATCAAAGCCTCTACAATTACGCAGAGGCTTTGATTGTTTTACCTCTTACTTGTTAGTGCTATCTTATCCTAGCTCTAATCTTAAAACTTCTAAAGGAGGTCGAGTTAGTACCTCCCTACTATTAAGCAAGCCAATGGCAATCGTGATTCCCGTTACCACCGCCCAAATAATCAATAAAGAAGCAAAAGGTGGTACAAAAGCGACTTCAAAACTGAAAACTGCTAGGCCCCAACTGCCGCAAAGTGCTAGTAAAACACCCGTAAAGGTGGCTAAGCTCCCTAGCATGGCATATTCAATGGTGCTTATCCATAATATCTGCCTTTTGCTTCCGCCTAAAGTTCTAAGAATTACACTTTCTTGGATTCTCTGATATTTACTGATGGTAACAGAACCTATCAGCACCACAAAACCGGTAACGATACTAAACAACGACATAAACTGTATCACAAAACTAATTTGGCTAAGTACCTCGTCGAGTGTGGAAAGGATAAGTGCCAAATCAATTACAGAGATATTGGGGTACTTCTCTACCAAAGCTT
>CAZFQW010000571.1:0-2861 GCA_964521225.1 uncultured Roseobacteraceae bacterium | reverse complement strand
TTTACCACGCCTAAGCGAGTATCCCAGCCGTCTTTATCCAGTTTATCTCTATGTTTTATGGCTCTTGCTCTGTGGAAAAACCCTTTGTAAGACATCGTCCCTAAAATAGGGTAATCCCAAGTTTTAGCTTTTAAGTTATATGGCTTCGAGCCAGTAAGTACCCATAGTATTGGCTCCCCCTTTTGGTCGAAAATCTTTGTGTAACTATCCGTAGGATTAAGCCCTAATTCTTCCACGGTGAAGCTTTTCACTTCATTAATAAAATGAACTTTTGCCTTTAGTGAATCGGGCACGTTGGCATCTTCTAAGTAAGTATTAATTGGCTGTGTGTTGAGTATGATATTAATTTGCCCGTACCCTTGCTGTAAGCCGTAAACTACTGTATTAAAATTGAAGAGAAGATAGATAATTACCGAAACGAAAAAGAACCTAAGCACGGTCATAATTCGGTTCATCCACTGCCTTTTTTGTACGCCTTTGTGGTTGTACTGTATCTTCGAGTTTTTAGGCTCAAAAGGATATTTAGTGGCATAGAATGCTTTAAATACTGCTAAATCTTTTTCGTAATCTCCCGTTGGGTGAAAGATACCATCAACGCCTACAACACGCTTATCAAAATCTACGAAGCCCAAAGTAATAGGAACTTTAGCCCCCATTGCGATATGGTAGAACCCCGACTTCCATTCTTCGATGAAACTCCTTGTTCCTTCTGGGGTGATTGTTACAAAAAAATCATCTTGTGTGTCAAATTTTTCAATTACTTGATCTACCAAAGATGTTTTTTTACTTCTGTCTACAGGAGTTCCTCCTAGCCAATAAAAAAAATTTACCTAGGGGGTGATCGAAAAGCTCCTTTTTGGCTAAGAACTTTACTTTTGCCATACCAAGGATATACCTCGCAATAATAAGTACCACGAAATCCCAATTGCTTGTATGTGGTGCCACAATACAAACCGATTTTTTCACCTCTTTAGGGTATTTAGGTGTTGCTTTCCAACCAATAATCCAATAGATAAGCCTAAATAGTGGGATTATAGGGTGCATAAAGTCGTGTTGTTAAGGTAATGAAACAAAAAAGGCTTTATCGAACAGATAAAGCCTTCAAAGCTATAAAATTATAAGTAACATTCAGCTTACTTGTGATGCTGTTAAACTGTTTCAGGTACTTCCATCAATACTTTTACGGCTTTTATAATGTCTGAAACAGAATATCCCGCTTCTTTGTAGAGTTCGTCTTGGGTACCGTGCTCAAATACTTCGTCGGGGATACCCAATCTTTTTACTTGCGCATGGTAGTTGTGGTCAACCATCCACTCAATTATGGCACTACCAAATCCGCCCATAATACAGCCATCTTCTATGGTAACTACTTGGTCGAAACTTTGGAAAATTTCATGCAACAACTCACCGTCTAATGGTTTTACGAAGCGCATATCGTAATGGGCAGGGTACAAACCTTCTTTTTCTAATTGCTTAGAGGCTTCAATTGCATAGTTACCAATGTGACCAATAGAAAGTATCGCTACTTTTTCGCCCTCTTTTACTTTTCTTCCTTTTCCTACAGGAATTTCCTTCATCGGGAGTTTCCAGTTAGGCATTACACCCTGCCCTCGTGGGTAACGAATGGTAAATGCGCCTTTTCTTGGTAGTTGGGCGGTGTACATTAAATTTCGTAGCTCTTCTTCGTTCATTGGTGCAGAAACCACCATGTTGGGTAGTGCTCGCATGTAGGCGATATCGTAAGCACCGTGGTGCGTGGCGCCATCGGCTCCTGCGAAACCGGCTCTATCTAAACAAAAAACTACATGAAGATTTTGGATGCAGACATCGTGGATTACTTGGTCGTATCCGCGCTGCATAAACGTTGAATAAACATTACAGAAAGGCACTAGCCCTTGTGCTGCCAGCCCTGCCGAAAAAGTAACGGCGTGCTGCTCTGCAATTCCTACGTCGTAAGCACGGTCGGGCATGGCTTTCATCATCAGGTTGAGCGAACATCCCGAAGGCATTGCGGGGGTAATTCCTATTATTTTCTCGTTTTGTTCTGCTAATTCGATAATAGTTTCCCCAAAAACTTGCTGGTATTTTGGTGCTTGCGGAACGGCATATATTTTTTTCTGAACCTCTCCAGTGATTTTATCGAACTTGCCTGGTGCGTGCCATTTAGTTTGATCTTTCTCGGCAAGAGCATACCCCTTTCCTTTGGTAGTAATGCTGTGCAGTAATTTTGGTCCAGGAATTTTCTTTAGGTCTTCTAGCACATGCACCATGTGGTTAATATCGTGCCCATCTACAGGGCCAAAATAACGAAGGTTAAGCGCTTCGAATAAGTTACTCTGCTTTAAAAGCAGCGATTTTATTGAGTTATCAATTACTGATGCTAATTGCTGTGCGTGCGCTCCTAATCCACTTTTTTTGAATTTTCCTAACATTTGCCACATTTCGTCTTTCACTTTGTTGTAAAAGCCCGAAGTGGTAATATCTGTTAGGTAGTCTTTCAACGCCCCAACATTTGGGTCGATTGACATGCAATTATCATTTAAAATAATAATAAGGTTGCTATCTGCCGCACCAGCATGGTTCATTGCCTCAAAAGCAAGACCGCCCGTCATGGCACCATCGCCAATAATGGCTACGTGTTGCCTTTCGTGGTCGCCCATTTGTTTTGAAGCAATTGCCATCCCCAAGGCGGCAGAAATAGAGGTAGATGAATGGCCTACTCCGAAGGTATCGTACTCACTCTCAAACCTTCTAGGGAACCCTGAAATCCCCCCTTGTACTCGGTTGGTATGGAAAACATCTCTTCTTCCTGTTAAGATTTTATGACCATAGGCTTGGTGCCCAACATCCCAAACGAGCTT
>CAZFQW010000570.1:0-2864 GCA_964521225.1 uncultured Roseobacteraceae bacterium | reverse complement strand
TGTTCCACAAAAGTGTGGGGGGTTAATAAAAAAATCAGTAGAGGGAGGCAAATCAGCATTACAAAAATATAGTGAATTAATCCTTTGCGTTTTGCGTGATAGATTTTCATGTTGCAGATGGAAGGTTTGGATTCAGTTTACGGTTCTAATATACGATTATTGTATTTGTAACGATAGGTTTTTTTGTAAAACCTCATTTTCTATTCTTATAATATATTGCCCTACGGGTAGCTGAGGCAAGTTTAATGTTTGTCTGCTCTCATTTTTATTCACTTCCCAAAAGGCTAATTTTTTCCCTTCAAGCGAGTAAAGGATTACCTGAGTAGCCCTTACATTTAGCTTTTCTAGCCCATTTAGTTGAAATGAGTTTTGGGCTGGGTTAGGGTAAAGCATTAAATGAATATCTTCTGAAATTTTTACGTCTTCTTCTAAAGCAGTTACCGAAAATAAATTGAAAAGGGCCGCTGCATTGAGCCTTCCGTGTCCGTGGTAAATATCAAATCCGGGAGTATCTTCTGCACCGAAACCCACTAAATCGTCGGCAGAGTCTTCAATAGCTTTAGCAATTTCGGCAACGGTGAGTTGTGGTTGAGCCACCCGAAGCAAAGAAGCTACTCCTGCTACATAAGGTGCTGCTTGCGAGGTGCCCCCCCAATAGAAACTATAACTTTCTGTATCTTGGTTACTTAAACCATAGATATAATTACCCGGTGCCACCACGCTAATATGCGAGCCAAAGTTTGAGCCACTTTGGTCGCTCCAAAAGAAAGGGTTAGAGCGGCGGTCGTCGGGGTCAACAGCCCCTACGGCAAACGATGCTTCGTAAGCAGCAGGATAATACGGTTCAGAAGTATTTTCGTTCATCATACAAACTACCACAAAAACATCGTTTTGGTAAGCATACTGAATAGCTTCTTGCAACGACTGCGAGAAGCTACTCCCCCCTAAAGAAAGGTTGATTACTTTAGCCCCGTTATCTACCGCATAGGTAATTCCGGCAATCCACCAAGAGTAAAAGCCCTTGTTTTCTTGGTCGAGCACTTTACAAACCATAATAGTCGATTTCCAGTCGACCCCTGCATAGCCAAGGCTGTTGTTACCCGTGGCAGCGGCAATGCTTGTTACATTGGAACCATGCCCGTGGTTATCGTCAATCTTGTTGTTATCGTCTGCGTAGTTCCAGCCTTGGAAGTCGTCAATCAGTCCATTTCCGTCGTTATCAATGCCATCGTTAGGCGTTTCTCCGCTGTTTTGCCAAATTCTGCCTTCATACTCAGGGTGGTCTGGTTTTACACCCGAATCTAAAATTGCAATGATGTTAGAAGGGTCGCCTTGTACGGTACTCCAAACCGATTCAATTTTAATATCAGCCCCTGCTTTTGCCGCTCTTGGAGCTAAAGAGAAACTTCCATCGTTTTTGATACCCCATTGGCGGCTTAAAAGGGCATCGTTGGGCAGGGCTTCTTCGCTTCGTTTTCCTCCTCCAGTACCTACAAAATCGGGTTCTGCGTATATCACCCATTCGTTGGCTTGGTAAGCTTCTTTAAGTGCCTGAAAATTCTCTACTTTTTCAAACGCTAAAAAAACAAGGTTGGGCTTTCCTATGGTATTGCCCCTTTTTTTTGCGCTTTGATGTAGGCTTTTTACTGCTACACATTTAAATCGTTTTTGGAGTTGATCAAGGCTTTCTACACCTGTAAGTGCCACACCATTTTTTAAGATTTGATTTTTAATTTCAACACCTTGTTTTAGTTTGAGGATGAGGCGATTGTTGGCAAACTCCTGCGAAAAAGCTGAATGAAAAGTGGCGCAGGCAATTACGAATACAGCGATAGTTTGTTTTATGAATTTCATAACGGATGGAAAGTTTGATGTAAATTTCTAAGTAAAAATAACGAAGTTGGAGTAAATCGTTAGAAGGATTTTATCAATTTGAGCCAATGAAGCTTTATTTTGCCTCGTTGTGTTTAAGTAAAGTAACAGTAAGTAGAGGTAAAAAAATAAAAATATGCGTTAAGCACAACTGCGTTTATTCAGCCACATTTGCATAAACTTTTGTAAGCCCCCAAGTTACTCAGTATGGAAATTAAAAAACTACTTTTAGTAATGGCAATGGAACACGAAGCATCGCCACTTGTAGAAGCGTTGCCGTTTAAAAAATGCCCTCCTTTTCACGAATACCTTCCTCAGCAAATTTTCCATAAAATACACCGAGGGATGGATATTTGGTTAGTTGTAAATGGCAAAGACCCAGCCCATAATGTCGATTGTGTAGGCTCTCAACCTGCTATTTTATCAACATCCATGGGCATTCAGCATTTTCAGCCCGATTTGGTAGTTAGTTTAGGCACAGCAGGCGGCCGCTACATGCACGGCGGAAGAGTAGGGGAGGTTTATGTAAGCGAAAATCCTATTTATTTCCACGATCGCATTATTCCTATTCCCGGTTTTGAAGCCTACGGAAGTGGTGGATACAATTCGGTAGACGTATCGCAATTGGCAAAAGATTTAAACCTAAAACAAGGCATCTTTTCAAGCGGCGATTCGCTCTATCATTCCGAAGAAACACAGAAAGTATTTGATGACCACGGAGCAGTAATAAAAGAAATGGAGGCGGCTTCGGTAGCGTGGGTAGCGCAAATGTTTAAAGTCCCTTTCTTCGGAATAAAAGTAATTAGCGATCTAATTGATACGGATATTCCCGTAGGAGAACAGTTTTTAAGTCATTTCGACAACGCCACCGATTTGTTAAAAGATAAAACGATTGAAGTTTTAGATTACCTCGCCCAAAAATCGGTAGAAGAACTAGGGCAAGCTGTAGTGGCTGAGTAAGTAGTTTACATAAGAACCAATTCCAAAAAGAG
>CAZFQW010000569.1:0-2865 GCA_964521225.1 uncultured Roseobacteraceae bacterium | reverse complement strand
AATTTGAATTAGGATTATTAACCACAAAGTGTAAACTTTTTTCAGGACGAGACAGCTCAATCAACAAACCTAACCCTATGACAACCCAAGAAATTTATGACAAAACAGTAGCGGTTCTTGAACAGTACATTCAAGCACTCGATTCTTATACAGAAGAAGCATTTTCTAAGAAACCCAATGAAGAAAGCTGGTCGGTTGGGCAAGTATATCAGCATCTTTTGGAGTCTTCAGAACACTATTTCACCTACAAGATTTATAACTGCCTACAAAAAGAAAAAGGAACATAAGAAGAAGGGCTAACAGCGATTGGAGAGCAGATTTTCGAAAAAGGTAGCTTCCCTCCTATACAAATTAAAACACCCGATAAAATAAAACCTATTGATGCTCCCAAAGCAAAACCGAAAGCACATTACGCAGAAAAGTTTGAAGAGCTAAAAGAGCATTGGAAAAAGCTACTTCCCCTCGTGCAGGCTAACGATGGAAAGTTTAGGACAAAACACCCTGCTTTCGGTTTTTTGAATGCTCACGAATGGTTTTATACACACGAAATGCACCTTAAACACCACCTATTACAAATAGGAAGACTGAAAGAATTTTTACAAATTGATTGAGCGGGATTTTTCCCTAAATTTGCAGCCGCAATAAAGCAAAGTGAATTAGATATGGATATTGAGAAGAAGTTAGCACAGGGTATCTCAAAAGCTTTTACAGTACTTTTTGAGGCGAGTTTATCAGAAGAAGAAATCAGCTTTCAACCTACTAGAAAGGAGTTTGAAGGCAGCTATACATTTGTAATTTTCCCTTATTTGAAAGTTACCAAAAGGAAACCCGAAGAAGCCGGGCAATTAATTGGCGAATACCTCACCAAAAATATTGAAGAAGTTGCTGGTTTTAATGTAGTAAAAGGCTTTTTAAACCTAGTAATTACCAATTCGTTTTGGGTAAATACTTTAGGACAAATCCAACAAATTAAAAGCTACGGCAAGTTTAATAGCAATGGTAAAAAAGTAATGGTTGAGTACTCTTCGCCCAATACTAACAAACCACTACATTTAGGACATTTGCGTAATAATTTCTTAGGATATTCTCTTGCAAATATTCTCGAGGCAAATGGGTATGAAGTTTTAAAAGCCAATTTGGTAAACGACCGTGGTATCCACATTTGTAAGTCGATGGTTGCCTACCAAAAATTTGGCAACGCAGAAACGCCTTCTGCCAGTTTAAAGGGCGATAAACTCGTGGGTAATTACTATGTGCGATTCGACCAAGAATATAAAAAGCAAATTGCTTCGCTGCTTGAAGAATACAAAAAAACAGAGCCCGACACCCCAGAAAAAAAACTAAAAGAAAAAGCAGAAAAAAATGCTCCTATTCTTTTAGAAGCGCAAAGTATGCTTATAAAGTGGGAACAAAGCGATAAAGAAACTACTGCACTTTGGGCAAAGATGAACGGCTGGGTTTACGATGGATTCGACCAATCGTACCAATTAATGGGCGTTAGCTTCGATACAGTTTATAAAGAATCTGAAACCTACCTTTTGGGCAAAGATGTGGTGGAAGAAGGTTTAGAAAAAGGGGTTTTCTTTAAAAAAGAGGATGGTTCGGTTTGGATAAACCTCGAAGCCGAAAAACTCGATGAAAAATTGCTACTCCGTGCCGATGGTACTTCGGTTTATATGACCCAAGACATGGGCACTGCCGATATGAAGTTTAAGGACTTCCCAATGGAAAAATCGGTGTATGTAGTGGGTAACGAGCAAGAATATCACTTTAAAGTGCTTCAAATTATTATGCAGAAGCTAGGTCGCTCTTATGCCGACGGCATTTACCACCTTTCTTATGGTATGGTAGATTTACCTTCGGGTAAAATGAAATCGCGTGAAGGCACGGTAGTAGATGCCGACGACTTGATTTTGGAAATGAAGATGATTGCTAAAAGCAACACAAAAGAACAAGGTAAAATCGATGAATTTTCGGATGCAGAAGCAGAAAAGCTTTACCTCGATTTAGCACTCGGTGCTTTAAAATTCTATCTTCTTCGTGTTGACCCTAAAAAAAGAATTCTGTTCAACCCAGAAGAATCTATAGATTTCCAAGGAGATACAGGTGTATATGTGCAGTACAATCATGCGCGTTTATGCGCCATTGTTAGAAAAGCCAAAGAAACCAACATTAACTATAAAGCAGAAAACTATGTAGGTTTAACTACCCTAAACCCTACCGAGGTAGATTTGGTAGCACTCCTAAAATTATATCCCGAAAAAGTACAAGAGGCTGCTAAAAACTATGCGCCTTCGGTGATTGCCTCTTTTGCGCTTGAACTTGCCAGAACTTACAGTAAGTTTTATGCGGAAGTACCTATTTTTAATGAGAAAGACAAGAAAGCATTGAGTTTCAGAATTGCGCTTTCAGAACAAGTGGCAACTACTTTACAAAATGCGCTAGGCTTGTTAGGCATAAGAGCACCAGAAAGAATGTAAGAACCTGATTATCATATATTCATAAACTATTTATATTCTATAAAATCTTCCAAAATCAAAAAGCCCCGAGCATGGCTCGGGGCATTTCAGGTTTTTACTCTTAAATCAATACATATAATAACACGAATTCTTACTACTTATATACTGAAATCAATTAAGTTAGGTTATAGTTCCCCCTAAATTTTCTTTTCTTTTTTTACTTATTCGGTTATTCTTTAAATATTAAAGGCTACCCGCCATTTTTGGTTATAGAGATTTTATTACTCTAGTACGTTGTTATAATTTTTTAAGATAAGTTCCTTAGCAACGATTTCTCGCCATCCCCGCGGAGTGCCTTATTTTCAACTTACCACTTTTCCCTAATAGCATCAAAATTGCGGTTTAT
>CAZFQW010000568.1:0-2866 GCA_964521225.1 uncultured Roseobacteraceae bacterium | reverse complement strand
ACAACAAAATGCCTGCAATTATTACCCTTACTACCGACTTCGGCGTGCTAGACTACTATGTAGCCGCAGTGAAAGGAAAAATATTGCAACAAGTAAACCCCGTTGCTTTTGTGGATATTAGCCACCAAATCCCCAATGGCGAT
Organism: uncultured Roseobacteraceae bacterium; assembly: GCA_964521225.1. Taxonomy (GTDB): domain Bacteria; phylum Bacteroidota; class Bacteroidia; order Cytophagales; family Flammeovirgaceae; genus CAYUJH01. The sequence goes on along the minus strand of CAZFQW010000568.1, from coordinate 2,723 downwards.
ATAGCGCAAGCAGCTTATACGCTCCGATTTGTTTATCCCGATTTCCCGCCAGGAACTATACACATAGCCGCCGTAGGTACACATACCAATACCGATAGCCATTTATTAGTGCTTAGCGAAGGACAGTACTTCCTTATGCCCGATAATGGCATTGTAGGCTTACTTTTCGCTGCACTTCCTTCGGAGATTTACCGCTTACATCTCACAGAAAGTTATAATGCCAGTTTCCCCTCAAAAACGCTCTATACCGAAGTAGCTGCTAAAATTATTGCGGGTGCTACTGCCGATTCTGTAGGCGAAAAAACAGAAGAATATCTTACAAAAAGATATGCCACGGTACAAACTGATGAAGAAACGATTCGAGGGCATATAGTACATGTAGACGCTTACGGGAATTTAATTTCTAATATCAGCGAAGGACTCATTAAAGAATGGGCAAAAGACACAAAGTTCGAAATTCAGTTTGGGCACGAAAAAATATACCGAATTGCCAAAAATTTTACTGGCTGCGATTTTGGCGATTGCATTGTGCTTTACAACCATGCACAACAACTCATGATAGGCATCCGGCAAGGGAACGCCGCACAGCTACTAGGCATGCGCTACGATAGTTCTGTGATTGTGAAGAAGGTGAAGTAAGTCTGTTCCAAGATTTCCGGCAGAAAAAAACTCTTTTTAAGAAATGTATTTAATCCTAACTCGAATTCTCTTTTCCCTTCTCGGTTTGGGCTTGTACCTTTGCACTTTCAAAAATTAAAATGATTTATGCTCAGTATTCAGAACCTTTCTTTCCATTTCGGCGACCGTGTAATTTACGACGATGCTTCTTTGCATGTAAAACCTAAAAATCGTATTGGTTTGGTGGGTTTAAATGGGAAAGGAAAAACCACTTTGCTAAAGCTAATTTATGGAATGCTTACCCCCGACGAAGGCACCATTAGCAAAAGTAAAGATACTACGATTGGCTTTTTAAATCAGGATTTACTCTCTTACCAAAGTCAGGAAAGTATTCTGAATGTAGCCTTACAGGGTTTCAGCGAGCAGTTAGAGCTGCAAAAGCAAATCGACCTTGTGCTTACTGAAATGGAGCAAAATTATACCGACGATTTAGTAGAAAAATTAGCAAAGTTACAAGAGCGTTTCGAAGCGCTAGAAGGTTATACTATTAGAGCAAAGGCCGAAGAAATTTTAGAAGGCTTGGGCTTTACTACAGAAGATTTGTTACAGCCGTTAGCGCAATTTTCTGGTGGGTGGAGAATGCGGGTAATGCTTGCCAAATTGCTGCTGCAAAAGCCGTCTATACTGATGCTCGATGAGCCTACCAACCACTTAGATTTGCCTTCTATCCAATGGCTAGAAAGTTACCTTTCTAACTATGAAGGTGCTATTATGATTGTTTCTCACGACCGTGAGTTTTTAGATAGAGCCGTAAATATTACCGTGGAGGTTTCGGGAGGTAAGCTAAATTTATATTCTGGAAACTACAGTTTTTACATGGAGGAAAAAGAACTTCGCGACGAAATTCAGCAAAATGCTTTTAAAAATCAGCAGCAAAAAATAAAACAGACCGAGCAGTTTATCAATCGCTTTCGTTCTAAAGCCACCAAAGCACGGCAAGTGCAATCGAGGGTAAAATTGCTCGAAAAAATGGACAAGGTAGAAGAGGTTCAGAATGAGATTGTTGATTTAAACATCCGTTTTACCTTCCAACAACAACCCGGTAAACTCATTGCTTCTTTTAACGAAGTTAGCAAAGCTTATGGCCCCAAAAAGATACTTGAAAATACCACCTTCAACATTGAGCGAGGCGATAAAATTGCGCTGATTGGTGCAAATGGCAAAGGTAAATCTACCTTGTTGCGCATGGTGGCAAATGCCGAAAAGTTTGAAGGCGAATACCAGCCGGGTTACAACATAATCCCTGCTTTTTATGCACAGCATCAGTTAGAAGCGCTGCATGTAGAAAATGAGATTATTGAGGAATTGAAGCAATCGGGCAGTGGAAAAACCGAATCGGAATTGCGTAATATCTTAGGCTGTTTCTTGTTTCAGGGCGACGATGTCTTTAAAAAAATCAAGGTGCTTTCCGGAGGAGAAAAATCAAGAGTAGCTTTGGCTAAAACACTAATTTCAGAGGCTAATTTTTTGCTACTCGATGAGCCTACTAACCATCTGGATATGCAATCGGTAAGTATCCTAATTCAGGCACTGCAAGCTTATGAGGGTTCGTTCTTGGTGGTTTCTCACGACCGCCATTTTATCTCGCACATAGCTAACAAAGTTTGGTATATCGAAGATTACCAACTAAGAGAGTATCCGGGTTCTTACAACGAGTATATCTATTGGATCGAACAACGAGAAGAGGAGGAAAAAGCAGCCGAACAACAGCAAAAAAGTAAACAGAGCCAAAAACCTCAAAAAAGCAAAGTAAAAAAGATTACTACTGCGGAAGAAAAGGAAGTTAAAAAACTCAAAAAAGAGGTAGCCGCTATCGAAGAAAAAATTCTTACCTTAGAAGAAGAAAAAGAAGCCAAAGAAGCAGAAATGGCAAAAACAGAGGTATTTACAGACCCTTACCTCTTGGCTGACATCACGCAAGAATACGAGCAGCTCAAGCTAGATTTAGAAGCTCATAATAAGGAGTGGGAAGAACTCGCAGAACGTATAGAGGCATTGGAGGAGTAGGTTGGTTGAATAGTTTTAGAAGAAGAACCCTCTGTGTG